>JAAXWV010000193.1 GCA_013334845.1 Candidatus Roizmanbacteria bacterium
GTTTCCAGTTCTTGAGCAACTGATTCAACGCATTGACCGGCATCACAACGCAAGAGAATCTGAGATCGAAAGAACATTTTCTGGGGTTGGTTATGCGACCTGCTCCACTTTTGCAGAGCAGCTTTATCTTCTATGCTAACAGGATAGGTTTTATTCTTTGGTGCCATATACTCATGTTATTTTATTTCCATGAAATATAGCTTTTCCCTTGTTTATATGCCAATCAATTAACCAAACAGGACACTAGGATGTAAATGAACGAACAAGTTAAGTCGTCTTAAATAAGACGATTATCTATGACAACAACTCTGAATGTTTTAAATATAAAAAGATATCCATGAGACATGTCCCTACATCTATCTATATCGATACAGAGTTCTTCCATAGACAAGGGTTTCGTTTTGATACGAGTGTCTTTATTGATTTTAGGAACACTTTTGCCAAAGGTGGTCTACGTTTGCTCGTCCCTGTAATTATGGAGCGTGAACTATTTCGCCATTTTCAGAAAGAGGCTGAAAAGGCTGCTGAAGGTGTTATAAAAGCACACAAAACACATCCAATTAATAGTTTATCCCTTATTGATCTACCCGGTAAAAATGAACTAAAATCGAGATGCATAGCTGAGATGACGCGGCAGTGGCTTTCTTTCAAAGAACATTTTGTTGTTGAGAATCTGCCTATTGTCGGATGCTTAGAAGATGTCGTTGATTGGTATTTCGACATCAAACCTCCATTTGCTGATAAAAACGGTAAACAGAAAGAATTTCCTGATGCATTTATCATTAGCGTATTGGATCAATACCATCATAAAAGTTATGCTAATATTGCTGTAATAGGACGAGATGAGGATTTTATTCAAGCATGTGCCAGTCGCAGATATATTTCCCATTTCATCGATTTCAAAGATTACATTGACGAATTTCGACCGGAATTATCAGGAAAAGATCGATTACCTGAAGATATCGATTTAACAAAGCCTATTACAACTGAAGATTTGACTGAGCTTAAGGCTATCCTATCTCATGGAGGGACTGTGACTTCGCTTGAGATTCAACGTGTCATGCAGTTGCTTGAACGCAGAGGGGCAAATTATGATTATTTCTTTCAACATGCCAATGATCAGATTTGGTTGTCACACCTTTCGGATCATGGATATTTTCTTAATCCTCCTAATGTTGAATTAAGATCTGATGGGCATTATAACTTTCCTTGGTGGCCACCACTTGAATATTTAAATCTTGCTTATGATGCTGCGCCTGATGCTGTATTGAGCGTGATCGCAAAAATTCCGTCTACAAACAATTTTAGAGTATTGGAAGGGATTGCTAAAATTGTATTGAAGAATGATTCTGTTGAAGTTTTTCTGAAGTTTTCTAAAATTCTACTGTTATTTATTGAGAATTGTGCGTGGGGTGCAGATAGATTGATTCTTGATCTTTTGAGTAAGAAATTCCTTTTTCACGAATCGCTTAATGAAACAACACCTGTTCTATTGCTCAAAATAGTTGAATTTCGACCAGACAAAGAAGAAGAGAAAAAACGTTCTCGACGAAAAGAAAGTTCGGATCCTTGGGAAACGCTTCTTTATCCTATCCCGCGTTTTGACCAGTGGGAATATCAACAAATTCTTGAACATGGGTTTCGCCCTTTGGCTGACAAAGAACCTTATCAGGTTGCTCGCATTTTGATCGACGCGACCTCAAGCATGATCCGGATGAGTACGCATCAAGATGTTATAGATAAAGGCAGTAATGAAGATTTCTCTGAAATCTGGTGTCGTCGGCTTGATAAACCAGATCGTGACTATAGGGATTCAAAGGAGATTCTGCTTCAGACATTGACGTATACATGCAAAAAGGTTTTCGAAAAGGTTCCGCAGTCCATCGATGTACTTGACCAGACTCTACGAAATCAGCGCTGGAAGATATTTTCACGTTTGCGTCAGCATCTGTATGCGCTTTACCCAAATGAACAAACGCTCCTATGGATTCGCGATTTTATCCTTGACCATGAAGATTATTCCAAGTATGATCATCACTACGAATTCCAGTTGATGATTCGTAGGGCTTGTGAACATTTTGGCCAAAGATTTCTTAGTGAAACTGAAAGAAAAACTATTTTTGATGCAATCCTATCGGGGCCGTCAAAAGATGAGTTCCAAGAATGGATGGGAGACCGCTACAACGAAGAAGCTTATCTACAAAGACAGCGATATTTCCATCGAAAACAGCTAAGACCTTTTGCGGCTTTACTGAACGGAGCCTATCTAAGCTATTACGATGAATTAGAAAAGGGCAAGCAGACTGAAACTATATCTGACGAAAGTTACTCGCCCATTGCGGAAACTAGTGTAGGTTGGGTTTCTTCTCAAAGTCCAAAATCTGTTGACGCGTTGGGAAAACTAACGGATGATGAGCTTTTGACTTACCTGAACGATTGGGATGAGGAACACCGTGACAGTAATAACCGATTCGTAGAAATCAATATTTCGTCTCTTGCCAGCGTTTTTCAGTTGTTGTTCAAAGACAAAATTGTTTCGGATGGAGAACGGTTGGCTTTCTGGAAGCAGCATCGTGATAACATCGAGAGGCCAATCTATATCGCTGCCATGTGCAAGGCTATGCAGGAACTCGTCAAGGATAAGCATTTCGATCAACTTGACCAGTGGATAGATTTCTGCGATTGGATACTATCGCATTCTGAACAGGATCGAAAGAATGATCAACCAGAACCAACAGAAGAATCACGTGAACATCCCGATTGGGGAACTGCACGGCGAGCAGTGGTTGATATTCTCGACGCATGTTTAAGTATGGAGGTGAATGCTCCTATTTCCCACAGAGAGGGGTTTATAGTTCTGCTTCAAATGCTATGCACCCAGTTTGATTGGCGGCTTGATCGTGATCGTCCTGTACTTCGGCAGCAGTGCTCCGTTTAAGCATTGCAATATCATATGCCCTTTCACGCGAGCCTGGAGAAAGCAGTGACGCCCGGTAGCTGATACGGGTTGCCTGTGACGGCCGGTAGTTGACTTTGTCGATCAGACCTGCCCGACGGACAGCACCGATGGTGTCGGCCGGGATCACCCAGAAGCTCCATCGTCCCCAGTATTCACCCGACAGGCGCAGTTCCGGACGGGCCGCTTCAAGCAGGGACAACAGCATGAACGAGCAGTTTTCATCAAAGAAATAGTAGTCCGAATAAATTGAATCGAGCTCGTACACGTGCATGAGGAGCTTCAAGGTCTCCTCTTTAGTCAAGTCCAGGGGGTATTCCCAGATGTCCCTCTGATCGATGTCGCTATACTCCTGCAGCTTCCCATAATAAGGAAGAATAGAAAAATAGCCTTTGTAGAATCCGAAGAGGCCCTTTACCGCAAAGAGGGGACCGAATGTCTCAGTGGTGATTGCCGAGTAATTGACGGCATGGGAAAGGAGCTTGCTTCGCGAGGCTGTTTCCACAGTGAGGA
>JAAXWV010000194.1 GCA_013334845.1 Candidatus Roizmanbacteria bacterium
AAAAAGCGTCATTAACATGGATGAGTCGTCCGTTTTTAATATTGGCGACAAACATGCCGCAGGGACTGCACTGGAAAGCTTTTGAAAACATCTCTTCGGACAATTGCAAAGCCTTCTGGGCCTGAATTCGGTGGGTTACATCCCTTACCACGCCCCGGATACCGGTCGGGTGGCGGATATTATTAACCATAGTGGACAAAGAGGTTTCAACAAAGCACGGTTGGTTGTCTATACGTATCAACTCCCATTCATAAATACCGATGTTCTTTTCTTTGATACCGTTGCCGTCAAAGATATAAGACATGGTTTTTTTGTCTTTAACGCTGGTTATCTGTAATATGTTTTTATGCAGCAGCTCTTCTCTGGAGTAGCCGGAAATGGTCTCTAAAGAACGGTTAGAATAATTTATATTACCCTTTAAGTCTGCTTCAAAATATCCTTCATGAATACACTTAAGAATGGTTCTATTGCGCCATTCACTTTCCATTAAGGCCTCTGCCGTCAGACGGTGTTCCGACATCTCTGTTTTCAAGCTGTTGTTGTAGGTTTCCAGTTTTTCCATGAACCCGTTGAAGTACGTCACAAGCTTGCCGATTTCGTCAATGGAGCTCACCGGCAATCGGGTGGCCAGGTTTTGTGGGATCCCCATGCTCAGAAAAATCATCAACCGGTTAAGGGGCTCAATAATCAGACGGCTTAGCCAGAACGATGTTAAAAGCGCAAATCCCAGCATGAGAAGAATGCTGATCATAATAATTTTTTTAACCGTCCCAAGAATTGAATAAAATTCGTCAAAATACCCGGATGATGCGACTATCCAGTCATATTCCGGAATATAATTAAAAATTACCAGCTTTTGCCGATAAGGTTCATTTTCGGAATTCTTCCAGGAATAGACCAGTTTCCCGGTTTTTAATTTTGTTATTTCACTGATGAAATCATCTCTGTCCAGGATCTTGATATCTTCCAGCTGGTTGCCTTCCAGGTCTGGGTGAACAATGACATTGCCCTTACCGTCAAGAATATATGAGTACCCCGTTTTTCCAAATTTCAAGGCCAAAACGCTGGGCCGGAAGTCATTGACATTGATAAGGTCCTTGAGTTCCTCCGTATATGTGGACACGGATATGATCCAGTCCCATGGTTCAAAATAATTCATATAAAGCGCTTTGGGTCGAAAATAAGTTTCGCCTGGATTTTTCCAGTTATATTCCATGTACCCATGTTTCATCTCGACTATCTGCTTGACAAAGGGTTGCTCTGCCCAGATGTGTTTGCCAACAATATCTGGATTTGGATGTTGCACGGGAATCCCTTGACTGCTGACACAATAAATATAACCGGTTTTACCGATGGTCTGTGAAAAGAGGATTCGCCTTGCCTCATTTTGAGCTTGTATTTCGCTTATTTCCCCTGATATATATCGGCTATAGATGGCCTGTATATTCTCTTTGTTCTTTTCACAGACAGCCCGAAGATAGTTCTTTATCGAAACATTTGCAGCGGTTTTCACCATATTTAGCACAGCATTTGTGCTGTTATTTAATTCATCTTGAATGTTTTGAGTGATAGTATTTTTTACCTGGAAATAGATAATCATACCACCAATGATGGAGGTGAAAATAAACATGGAAGTGTAGCCGGTAATGATTTTAACCCGTATTCCCTGTCTTTTGAAAAACCGCGTCAACTTCATTTCCTTCATTGCTAAGTTTGCCTCAATTATTTTTATAGAGCGGAAATCACCATAAATCGCTACAGATCAGTCTGGTAAAGGCATAGTACAGCCTTTCGCCATTCCGGGCAAGTTTCCGGACAGGACTGTTCTTTGATATAGGATGGTTCTTCGGGCACCCTTGTCTTCACCTATACATTGCCTCCTTTCAGGGTTGTAGCTGGACTTTCACCAGTTTGTTCGTTATCATGCCGGTCGCACATCCCCTGTTCCGCTACGCTCCATAGTGGGCTCATCCATCGCAGAGCGAGGATTGACAGTGTTGGTAAAGGCCACCGCTGGATGCTTGCTCTGCTCTACGAAAAAAGATAAAGATGCCGGAAATCTCCCGGCATTGACCAAAATGGCGCATTGCCCTTGCAGTGGTTTCAGGACAGATCGATACTGGGGAAAGAATATTTCTCATGAACATGGAATAGTTACAGTCGTGGCCGACCAGATGCTATTCTCTATGTTCGGCAGAGCGTTGGCGGTGAAAAAAAATACGAAACGATGCCATCACTCCCAGATATCAGGCACCAGATATCCAAGCCGTTGGTCATCAACTTAAGAGGTTAAATAGTATGATATGTCGGAGCACTAATAGTTTGTGATGATAAAATATAGCGGATTGATCATCGTTGGTACACTTGTCTTTTACCTTTTAAGTGTTTTAGCACCTTTTCTATTAATTGTGCCGACTCTTCTCGCGTGGCTAGTTTTCCTTCTGACGTGGCGTACCCTCGGTAAAAATGCAACCCGGCAAGCATCTTTGCTCATGTTAATTGGTTTTATAGCCATATTCTTTTCGGCTGGTCGAGGCATCTTTCTTGACTGGAAACAAATTCTTACCGGCAATTTGCCGCTGCTTGCTATGTTCATCGCAGTGGCATTCCTTTCTCTGACCAATCGAGGTCTTGAGGACCCTGCTCTGCCGAAAGGGAATCGCGCCGTTGTAGCGACAGCACTTGGGACACATTTTCTTGGAGCAGTGATCAATTTGTCGGTTCTGTTTGTCTTTGGCGATAGACTGCAAAAAAACGGAACGTTAAGCAGGAACCAGCTGATTATTCTTGCACGTTCTTTCTGCGCTGCTGCATGGTGGTCTCCTTTTTTTATCGCAACCGGTGTAGCTCTTACCTATGCTCCTGGAATGGATTGGAAAGAAACGCTTATTCCAGGAGCAATCATGAGTGTTATAGCAATAGGTTACTCTCTTGTTGAAGTTTGTTTCTTAAGAAATACAGAATTCTCCGGATATCCTCTAAAGTTTGAAAGCCTGACTGTTCCTGCCTTTCTTGCTTTCGTTGTGATCGGTGTGCATTATTTTTGGCATGATGTAAATATTATGCTTCTCATTTGTGTGGTTTCGCCAATAGGTGCTTTTATGTTTATGCAAGGCAGACCAAGAATAGCAACCCTGCGTGATTTTATAAATCACAGAATAACATCAGTAAACAGCCAATTTACTCTGTTCCTCGCGGCCGGGGTATTCTCTGCTGGCATAAAATCGATCACCCATGTGTATCCGGCATTGTTCAGTCTCGAAGGTTATTCCTTTACTCCATTATTATTTGTAATTGTATCCGGTGCGATGATAATCATTGGAATTATAGGGGTTCACCCTATTGTAAGCATTGCAATTGTCAGTCCATTGCTCCTTCCCCTCAATCCAGATCAATCTCAACTGGGTTTTCTGTTTCTTACAAGTTGGGCCATTTCAACGGGTAGCAGTCCGCTGTCGGGGGTAGG
>JAAXWV010000195.1 GCA_013334845.1 Candidatus Roizmanbacteria bacterium
GGGGTGGGTGTATTTTTTGGTAAATTTATTTGGCTCTGCTGTGACATATCAATTTTAAGGATATCCACTCCTATAAACTGAAGTATAAACAACGAAAATATAATCAACAACAACCCAATAATATATGAGGTAATCATTTCCTGATTTTTCTTCAATTTATCCGGCTGTCCACGGGACAGTTGTATTTGAAACGCCCCATAAATAATACCGAATAGGGCAAATGTGCCTCCCAGCCCAATTCCCATGCGAAGCACATATTCTGTAAGATAATTTACCTTGAGTGGGATACATCCCAAACCTGTCCATAAAAGCCCAACCTTTGCACATGTTATACACTGATCCTTTTCAATACCAGACATATATTTATTGCAAAGATCAATTACAGCCGGCACTGCAGAAGGTGTAGTCGAAGAAACACACGTACAAACTTGAGGATCGTTCGGGTCAATCATTTGGTCTCCAAATATACAGGTCATTTTTTTAGAATTTGCTGCTGTTTGCAAATTATATACCTGCTGCATTTTATCGTTTATTTGATCTGCACCCGGAACATCAATGCCTATAGGGAAAGGGCCGATGTTAATACCTGCTTTTGGCGAAATCTGCATGGGGGTTACTGCTCCAAGATCATTCGGACGACAGCACTTATCATATTTAGTTCCAGCCACGCCACAGTTATAAGCAGGAATATCTTTACCGTTTAAAAGGATGGGAGTGGTAGAGGCTCCTGGGGTAGTTTTATTAAGAGGGACAGGCGTTGCAGTTGGAGCTTTTCCTGTATTAATAGCATGTGCTGAAGAATTTGTCCCGACCACTACAGTCAGCAACAGTAAAGTGACAAGACTTTTAATAATAGCCATATTAGTCATTGTATATTATTTTTTGTCTTTTTTGCGAGCGGCCATAAATAATGCTATAAGAATTACCAATGCTGCTATACCTACAACCGGAATAAAACGCTCAAAGAATTTGTTAACAAATTTATGCCCGTCAACCTTCTTAAATGTCTCGAAGGTATAAGGATTATCTTTTTTGTCAGTTCGCACCGGTATATCGATTCCAAGAAATTTCTTCGGCACACTCATTATATCGATTCTATCGCTTTTCATATACACACCAAGTGGTGAAAGAACCGTTTTTGCCAGCTCTAGGCATTCATCAGCCGAAAGAGCGGCAGTATGCCGTTCCATACTACTTTCAAGCACATCCTGATAAAGGCTTTGCTGCCGACCACCCCATTGACGTACCGCAAACCCTATCAGATCGCCTACGCCCGCCACTCTGAACAAACGATCTTTACCAATCATGCGCGTGATAAAAAGAGTCCATTGCACTGCAAATTTGTCGGCCAGCTTATCATCAATTGTACGAAGCACTTCAATTGCTTCTCTCATCACGGGAAGTAATTCTTTCTCAGCCAATGCATGGATTTCATCCTTTCCATGCGGATTAGCGAGGACAATTCTCGGCAAGACTGTGTCAGTAACCTTACCAGTTGCGGGAATAATCTTGGTAGCGTCATTGTTCACATCACTTAAGGAACGTGCGGCATAGCGGCTGCCAGAAGTTTGCATAAATATCTCAGTCATTTCTGCATCTTCACCCCCCAGATCATAAATAAGGTGTCCCCAATCGTACCACTGTTTGAAACGGGAAGAAAGTCTTTTATTAAAGCCGAGATCATACCCCTCTGCTTTTGCTTCCCGTACCCCTCGTTCACGCACCGCATTATTATCTACTCCATCCCGAAGTACCCGGTAAAAACCCGGGAGGCTTCGTACAAACGTATCAAAAGTACTATCTTCCATTGTCTGAGACTCACCGTTATAGTTAAGCAACGTTCCAAAATCTCCCACGTACTCTTTAAAGAGCACTTTTAATGTTTTTAAAAATCCACTCGTCGGCTCTGCATTCCCACCAATCTCAGAATTGTTGATAAGTTGCTGCAGCGTTGTTTCGGTAAATTTATATTGCAGTACCTGTAAAGTACGGGGATCCCCCTTACTATCAAACCATAATTTCTTAAACTCGTCTTTTTTGGTGCGAGCATACTGCTTCTCAGCCAATTGCATCGCTTGGACATACAAACTCAGTACTTTTTCACGGATAAGCCGCTTACTATTATCTTCGATAATTTTCCCATTAACATCCCGGGAGCTGAAAAACTCTGCGCTATGATCGTAAAGCATCTCATAGATCGTTTTCTCGCCCTTAGGGGTATACATACGTCGCTCAAAGTTGATAGCGCGAGTTGCAGTCACGTCCAAAATGTGATCAAAGATGAACTTTTCAAAAAATTGTCTCCTGGCAACGCCAATATCTGTCGGTTTATTCTCCCCCACTAACGCAACATAATCTGCGTCAGGCATATCCTTAATCGCCCCCTCAAACAGGTCGCCATCAATAAATCCTCGTAAAGCTATGCTACCTACCGCACTCAACTGCGCTATGCTAGCTCGGACATCAATCTTCTCAGTGGCCGGATCACCTATTACATATGCTCTATATTGCTCTCCACGCCAGCTATTTGTACGACTAAACTGGTCAATGAGATTGAGATCGCACCACTCATCATATGAAATATTTTTATTAGTATGATTGAGAAACCAATAACTTCCTCCATCAAAAAATGCCGCATCGCGCTCAGTCCTGACCCTGATAGCTCGTGAATGGCTGAACGGATCACGATAGGGCCCATCATATTTTTCAGGATCGCGTGGAATGTCGACGTCGCCTATCAATTGAAACTTTCCCGGCGTAAAACGTCTTCGTTGCTTCCGGGGTGAAATTAATGCAAGCATGCGGTCAACTCCTTTCGAGTGAGTTCCGACAAATGTTGTATTCGTTTTTTTCTTACCCGTTTTTTTGTCGTATGTGTACGATATAGGCATAGTAGCATCCATCAGCACTCCCCAAAACTCATTCGTATATCCTTTTGCCAGTGCACTAGCAAGCCGTGCCATCCGTGTGTCACGACGGAGAGCTCGAGGATCATTCGGGTCTGCGCCAGTTCGAGCAAGGCGGGTTGCTCGGAGCTGCATTTGTACCATCTTCTGTATATCATCGAGACCTTCATTATCATTTTCACGTCCAAACGACGGTGGCGTTACCCGATGGTTAAATGCCAAGTATGTTTGAAGATTCTGGACATATAGGTTATAAGCATAATCTAAATCCCGCTCTTCCATAATGTACCAATCGATATCGGCAGAAGAAATCTGTTCAGTATATTTATAAAAGCTTTCCCATCCTAATCCCTCATCTACGATGTGGTTGATATTGTGAGTAAATTCTGTAACAGAGCGGAGACGAACCACACCACGAGCTAGTCGTTCACTCATGGCTGTACTGAATTTTCTCTTTTTCTTTTGAAAATAAGTAAACTCCCTGCGGGGGCCTATATCTGATTGGTTGGCATTTGCTTCCATCTTTGTCTCAGTTACCTCCACGTCTAAGTTTG
>JAAXWV010000196.1 GCA_013334845.1 Candidatus Roizmanbacteria bacterium
ACCCGGCAATATCTCTTGCAATACATCTTTGAGTGGGCGCCCGGAATAATCAGCCGTGATTTTTCTGAACTGGTCGATGTTGTGTTTCTTTAGCCATAAGTAAAAATAGAGCGCAGACCGGAGCGATGCTATCTTTTCGTCCGTTGTTATTGGGTCAAACGAAACGCTGCCTCTTTCGAATTTCGTCTGGATTTGTTTATCCCTACAAGAGCCCCCCGACGTGGAGTAGCTCTTCTCCTCAAGCACCACACTTGCTTTTTCAATGGGCGGGTCATTCGTTGGCGGTTTGTTTTCAGCATAAGAAGTAGCTGATAATACAAGAGTGGCAAGAATCAGAATGCAGTATCTCATAGTTTTCTCCTAACATGAATTAGATTGATCTGCCTAAAATCTGAGCAACAAACGGATATGATACTCTGAGCCCGCTTGCACGGAAGATGCGTATTCAGCGCATTCCTAACAAATAAAAATTAGGTAAAATGGATATTAATTCAAAACAGTGTTTTGGGTATCAACGATGGCGCTGAGCCTGATGAGAACTCTCCTATTTTCTATAAGGATAAGATTTATGGGATTTTGGAGAAAGGCACTGGAGTTATCGCAATTAATGAATCAGCCTTGCATATGGTTTAACAAATTCTTAACCGGCTATTCAAAATTTCTTAACAGGAGAAAGAGAACTTTGCTGATCAGTCTTGCATTACTATCCGGGGATAAGAATGGGCATTTTGGAATCTGCATCACGTTTCAAGCTAAAAATCAAAGACCAGTCTGAGCTTTACCTTTGGCACTACGCTTCTTTTCTTCTCGTTGGAATGGCGGCTATGACAACCATCCAAAAAGGTGATTTTGAGCTTCTCGTGAATAGAAGCAATACTCCTGCTCTGGATCATTTTTTCAAGCATGTGACCAACCTTGGCGATGGAATGATTTTGGCGATTGTCGGCATTGCATTGCTCTTTATCCGCTATTACTACACGGTCATTTTACTCCTGATCAGCTCACTGCACGGGTTTTTTATTTTCATTATTAAAACATACTTCTTTCATGGCGTACCCAGGACAAAAGTGTTTCTTCAGGGTGTAACCGACCTGCATTTTGTCGAAGGTGTTACCGTACACACCATGAACAGTTTTCCCTCCGGTCACACGGCGACAATCTTTTCCTTAACGTTGTTCCTTGCCCTCATCATCAACAGAAGAAGCTGGTCATTTATTCTATTCATGCTTGCCCTGATTGTCGGCTTCTCTCGCATCTATCTCATGCAACATTTCTTTATCGATGTCTATTACGGCTCAGTTGTTGGCATCATTTCAACCTTGCTTGCTGTATTTTTCACGGAGCAATTCACACTACTTACTCAAAACAAACACCTGCAAGGATCTTTGCTGCAACTGAATCCGCAACCGTAATCACCTTTACCAGATACTTTATCATCATATTTTCCTCGCTTCAATAATCTTCACAGCGTGATACTTAATCATCTATTAACATCCGATTAACATAAAGGTCATGTTCGCAGCATACTTTTGCCCGCATAAGTAACCATCAAGCTCTCTTCAAAAACCATAAGAGATTTGATTGCTAAGATTGGAGATCTCCAATGAGCCTCGTTCTGACAATACTTTTTTGACACCAAACAACCGATCTATGATTACCTGCCAACTCAATGACGCCTACTTCCCCGTTTTGGATGGAGTGGGAATGACCGCACACAATTATGCCTATTGGCTTGATAGGCTTAATGCGGATTCTTATTTAATCGCCCCTAAAGTTAAAGACTACCAGAGTGAAGTAGACTATGAGGTATTACTTTACAAATCTATGGTATTACCCTGGATGAGTCCGTACCGTATCGGTCTTCCGAACATCGATATGGATTTTAAGCGTAAACTGAACTCTGTAAATTTTGATATTCTTCATGCTCATTGCCCTTTTGTGACCGGACAGTTAGCCTTAAGCCTATCAAAAAAAATGAATATCCCTTTGGTTGCAAGCTTTCATAGCAAGTACAGGGAGGATTTCAAAAAAACCCTGGACTCACCCATGTTTGTTGATTTCATGTTAAAACGGGTGGTTGATTTTTACAGTTCAGCCGATTATGTCTGGGTTCCGAATATTGCCACGGGGAAAACGCTAAACGAATACGGCTACCGGGGTGAATATACCGTCGTTCCGAATGGCACTGATATGAAAATTCCGGATAGAACAACCTATATCAATGACAGAAAGAACGGTCTTGAGTTCCTTGGTTGCAAGCCAGATGACTTTATCCTCCTCTTCGTCGGCCAGCATCGATGGGAAAAAAATGTACGCATGATCATTGACGCCTTGAAGCTCCTGAAAGATGAGAATGTGAATTTTAAAATGGTATTCGTTGGTGAAGGATATGCTTATAACGACATGCAGGCTCTTGTTAACCAGATGGCTCTGAATGAACGTGTGATTTTTACAGGCCTCATCTCCGATAGGGATAAATTGAAATCTATTTATGCCGCGTCTGATTTGTTTGTTTTCCCATCTGTTTATGATAATGCACCCCTTGTTATGATGGAGGCAGCTGCCTATCAGGTTCCAACGATTGTTGTAAGGGGAACTTCTGCTTCGGAGTGTATCCAGGATCAAGTGAACGGATTTACAATTGATAACAACAAGGCTTCTCTTGCCGCAATCATCAAAGCACTTTCCTATCATCCCGAAAGGATAAAAAGGGCTGGTGAAAACGCCGCAAGCTCAATTTACAGGAACTGGGAAGGTATTGTAGAAGAAGTTAACGAGAGATATAGAGATATCATTGATGAGCATGCCCGCATGAAATTCAAACAGTTTTATGTTATGGGTAACGTCGTTCACGCGTAGCATTAAAGACGGTTCTGAAATTGAAAGAGGAATTAAGACAAGAATAAAACCCGGCCATGAGCAAAGAATGATGAAGGTTGTTATACCTGAAGGTATAAGTCTTTCACCATTCCACTTACCAAACAATCAGTCGGTAAGATTTGTGATCAAGCTTTCATACGGTAACCCACACCCTTGATGGTTTCAAAATAATCCGTTCCAAACTGACCAAGGCGCTGGCGTGCCTTACAAATGTGCACATCAACCGTGCGATCGGTTACATAAATATTTTCTCCCCAAATGCGGCTAAGCAACATTTCTCTTGAGAACACTTTGCCCCTGTT
Source organism: Candidatus Roizmanbacteria bacterium (assembly GCA_013334845.1). Classification (GTDB taxonomy): domain Bacteria; phylum Patescibacteriota; class Microgenomatia; order UBA1406; family GWC2-37-13; genus JAAXWV01. The sequence goes on from JAAXWV010000196.1 coordinate 3,183, forward strand.
GGAGGCCAGTAACCAAAGAAGTTCAAATTCCTTTCTCGGCAAGAAAATCTCTTTTTCATCTAAACGAACAGTATGACTGTCCCGATCGATCTCAAGGTTTTGAAACTTAAGGTAGGTGAGTTCCTCACGGGCATCAATATTATGACGCTTCAGCACGTTTTTAATGCGGGCTGAGAGCACACGCGGACTAATTGCCTTGCCAAGAAAATCGTCGGCACCGAGTTCAAGGTA
>JAAXWV010000197.1 GCA_013334845.1 Candidatus Roizmanbacteria bacterium
CCCACGCTCCTCGGAAAGCTGGCTCTACCTCGCCTCGATCCGGTTGCTCCTCCGCCGGCTTACCAAAGCCGCATGAACCCTTGAGGCATGAGGACTGGAATATTGGACACCCTCTGAGGCGAGTTCGTTTTGTAAAAGCAAGTTCTGTGTTAGTTACTTAACGTCACATACTAACCGAAAACTAAATTAAAGACAGCACTTCTATAATCAAGGTCTTTTGCTGCTTTATATACATAAAGATTATGATATTTTCTGTAAGGTGACGCCTTAGCTCTTCTTGTTTCAATCAATAAAGTTCGGTTCCATCCATAAATAGATCCTCTCAGTTCTTGTGGTATGTTCAGATTTTCATCAACTGCAACCATAACAGGTGGTATGTCACCATTAGCCTTTTCTGAACTTAGTTGCTTAAAATCAAACCATACACCTAAGTGCAGATCTGTTCTGTCAGATAATTGTCTTTGACAAGTGATGTATGCCCCGTAATGCTTTTTTGATGATACAAGAACATAGCGATTATTGACCGAGACCGGAAAATAGACATTACCTCTTATTACTGACGTTACGATTCGTGGATCAGTAGATTGTAGACCTGTAATATTGATCACTTCGGCAATCAGGTTGAAATATTTTTCTGCCCATTCACGATCTTCGCATAGGCGAAGATGATCAATAAATGAGTTCTCGTCTATCATATATGTGTCGCGCATAATCTAAGCTCCTTATCATATTGATCGTGTCATTAGGGTTATTCTAACACCTAAAATTGCAGTTAGCAAGCGCTGGATTAGGCCGCCCAAAGCTGTACTCATAGCGGAGAGCAGAACCTTTGAGCTGCTGGCATATTGAAGGTGTCGCTCCCGCTGCCCGCAGCGTGATTTGATCGACTCAACCAAGCTGCTCTCTGCTATAGCTGCCCGGCATGGGCATTTCGGGTTGCGGGCCGCCCAACGCTGGGCGTCAGGTGTGCCGCTGGAGGCATTACGTGAACGCCACGGCTGGCGGCACGGAACAACATTCCCGACTCGCACGGGTTTGGGGCCGCGCCAGCGGCATCACCTGCACGCCATGTTGGGCGGCGAGTTGGCGAATATGCAACGATTTTTTTATATTCATTCGATGTCATCTTCGTAATTAAATTCAACCTTACTTTGTTGTATAATCTCTTCTAGGATTGCTTCGAGATGCCCTTGATCTACTGCGTCTGCGAATCGGCTGATCATGATTGGAATATTAATAATCTCTTCAATACTTTCCATGTATCTATTAATAATCGCTTTTACGGGGTATTGCCTTTCAGCACTCTGTGCTAACTTTATTCTTAACTCATTTTTGTCTTCGTTTGATTTTATTACAAATGTAACAGGATACCGCTCTATTTTATCGATATCGAGAAAATATTTTCTCACATCAAGGGTTTCAGTAACCTGAAAAAAGCGACCTAACGGTTTCATTACAAAATCTATTCCACCATCATTGGCATTTGTTCTGCCCGTCTTGTACAGTTTTAAACTCTCCTTCTCAATTCGGTCAATTTGAAAGCCAAAGTATACGCTTTGATCATGGTAATAATATTTCAATATAGCATAACTCACTATTTCAAAAATACGTGCGTCTATATTTGGAGCTAAAAGACCAGACACGAAATTGCGAGCAGTTATAGCATCTTCTTCTTGTAATCTTAAAATGGTTTTGCATGTTTCTATAAATTGCTCAAATGCGTCCATTTTAGCTTTAATGTACCCGTCGATAATTTTAAGTACTGACCTTGCAAGATTGTACCGCGTTTCGTCTATATCCACAATTAAAAGACGCTCATTTATCCAATATCTATTTGTAGAGACATCGCGGATAATTGGTATAAGATCACTTGTAGGAAAAAACTTCTTAAACTCTTCATTCATCCTATGATTGAGGGCGTGATTTTGTAATTTACTCCCAAAAGGAAGTTCTCTCTGTCGCTTGAATAGTTGCGAAAAGATAACACCTTCATATAGAGAATAATCTCCAGATTCGTCGTGTCCTTTAGTAAGATAATCCTCGATAAGCACATATATTGCGTATAAATTTGCAAAGCTCCCTCTGGATTTAGAGCCACGATTGACAGAACGTGTTTTATTGTTGATGTATTGGAGCAGTAAATTGCTTTCCAATAGTAAAGCACCAATAGATCCGAAGTCAATTTCGAGTATATGAAGGATTCTTTCGGTGAATGGGTGCTGAGTTGTCATAGTTCTAGTTTTCCTTGTTCTACATCTTTGGCATGTTCGTTCGCTTTGGAGCGCCTCTTAAAAGATTTTGTTGGTGCATAGAGTTTTGTTTCATCATAAGAATCTACAATACCCAATCTACGTAATCCGATTTTTGTATATTCCTCACTTATTTCAATCCCAATGGAACTCCTTCCTAAATTTTGCGCAACAAATGATGTTGTAAAGGTTCCTGAAAAGGGATCTAAGACTGTATCGCCAATATTAGAGCTTGCTTTAATGATTCTTTCAAGCAGAGCTACTGGCTTTTGTGATGGATGATCTTCATATTCATCCATGCGATATCTTACTCTAGGAAAATCCCAGACATTTCCTGGAACTTTCAAGGTATTATACGGTGTTGGAATAGGTTTTCTGTAATCGATAAGTTTTCTTTGTGCTCCTGTTTTAGCTGTTATCTGAATGTCCTGAGAGTTAAATGTGTAGTTTCTTACATCCTTAACACAAAAAAGAATAGGCTCGTACAGAGATCCGTAATATTTTTTTGCCTGCACACCTGAACTGTCATAACACCACACTATCCTCGACAAAATAGAAAGCCTCTTCCTTAAATAAATATCAAAATAAGGCGTAAACTGTGTAGCAGTCATAAGATAAAAGCTACCATTAGGCTTTAGTTTAAGAACACATAAGTCAATCCATTCATAACACCAAGATAGATACTCTTCGTCACTTGCCCACTTATCGCTCGCTCCATTAAAATTCTTGCCGATGTTATAGGGCGGATCTACAAAGATAAGATCAATAGAAGCCTCAGAAATCTGTGTTCTGAGTACATCCAAAACATCTCCTTGGATGATTTTATGTCCGTCCTTCTCGAAAATTCTCACTGTGTTCCTTTCCTCTCCTGTATTAACAGGACGCTCCTTAACGCTCGTATTATACAACACCTGACCGTGTTCTAGGAAGGCTTCCTAATCGGGGTTGTGCTAGTTAAAATCGCCGATGGCTCTGTGATGCGGTTGACGATTTAGCGCACTGCGAAGCCCATTTCGCTACTCCGCGTTCTGATGCGGCGAAAAGAGAACTAGTACAGCTTTCTGGAAATGCGTACCGAGATATGGTACGCTCTCCTACACGACTATTGGTGCCGCTCCGGCGGCGATGAATCGAGATGGAGCACGCGATGGCTGGCCCG
>JAAXWV010000198.1 GCA_013334845.1 Candidatus Roizmanbacteria bacterium
GCTCTGAAAAATAGGTCTCTCGCTGATGTTGATCGGTAAAATGCGAGAGTATAGCTTCCATATCGATTTCCAGAACCCGCTTATAAGCAAGAAGAGAGTTGGTAGTACCTTCATATATTTTTTTACTCAAAGCATCAACAATCGTATGCTTTCCAACATTGTCTTCACCAACAAGAATCACGTTGGGTGCTTCACTCCTGACAAGAATCCGTGATATTTGCTCCAGTTCTTGCTGACGATCGACGATATGTTGAATTGTATCCTGGTATTTATCAGAGGTAAGCTCTCGTGAAACTTCGTCAAGATAAGGAGTATAGCCAGCTGCCCAATCGCGAGTGAGCGGCGGGAGCGTCATGAGCTGAGAGAGCTTCCACCACTGACGGCGGTGCAGCTCTTGTTGATACACGATCTCAAACCATGCTTCAACTCGTTGTTGATTGCTGCCGTCGAGCATGTGACTTTCGATAAATTCTTTCTTTTTACGGGCTTTAACCTGCTCTTCGGTCGGTTCCATCATGACGAAGATAAAGGCGATGGGTAAATAAATCAGATAACTGACCAAAATGACAGGAAAAAACAACACAAACCCTGCCTGAAAAATAAGATATGCCAGGAGCATGATGGTACGCATCACAAATCCCATCCCGCGGGAGATCAGATCAAAGGAAAAGCGGTTGAACCACTCCCCCATCGAAAACCCACGCTCGGTTTTACGGCTTTGCAGATTTTTCCAAGGTGAAAACAGGGTCTTGAGAAGTGTTTTTGCTGAGAAAAAATAAGGGAGAAAAATACATAAGTTGACAATTGCTTCAAAAAAATTACCGAGAGAATGGTGGTAAAAATTGCGCAGTTTTTGATTCATGATACTTAGTATACAGAAAAAGAAATTGATGGTGTGGAAGAGTTCCTTTTGTATCGGTATGAGCTCTTGGACTCTGGACACCCTAAGGGTGTCCAACTAAGGAATAATTCACGGGCAGGAGGAGGCTTTTTTGAACCCTGCTTTTTGTGCTTCAGCTTCACTACAAAACCACCCTTCGCCAATATCTTTTTCAATCACGATCTCATTGTAATGGAGACAACCCGGCAGATGGTAAAACTTATCATAGCTATTCTTATCGATATTCCCCTTGATGTTACAGTTGGGACTTGGAGGAGTTGATGAGAGTGCTTCGCGACAGAGCGAGCTCCAGATGCCCCGCTTGGCAGTTTGCGCTTCGTGAAAGGCCTGGGTAATCTCACTCCGGTGGCTATTAGCCCGGTAGTCTGCTCTCCCCCACCCTTCTTTCATCATAACCAGATTGATCAACGTGTCTCCCTGATAGACGAGGGCAAGCGAACGGCCGAAGGTTTCTTCCGTCTCTTCAGCGAGACGGACGGGTTTGTTGAGAATGAGTTCGGTGAGGCGTTTCCTAGCCTCCGGACCACCACAGCGATTATATTCCGGAACATTGACTCCCATAAGGCGCACCCGTTTCCCTGAGTAGAGCTGAAATGTATCGCCGTCTGAGACCTCCTTCACGGTGTTGGCTTTCTGGTCCTTTTGAAAATAGGAGATATTGAGGTAGGAAGAGACGAGGGCTATCGCGGCAAGAATAAGGATAAGAACATTCTTGAACATACTAGTAGAGTAACAGAAGAATATTAATTCTGCCACCCTTGGGAGTGATTGAGAGTATAGAGGCTCATTACGGCAATATATCTTTAGAGAAGAGGCTCGATGGAAGCAGTGTATGGTGGGGGGCTGCCGTTAGGCAAACTCAACTAATAACGGTAAATGGTCAGAGTAGTTTGTTTGAATAACTTCAGCCGACAATGCCCGTAAATCTGGGCTATGAAAAACATAGTCCAGTCTCCAGTTGAGCTTCGATTCGGTAAATCCCTGGTAATCGAAGGGTTTCGTGGTCCACGTATTTTTCTGAAAAGAAGGCCCCGCATTCGTTAGGTATTTTTCAATTTCCTTTATCGTGTAACTTTCGGGGGTCGTATTTAAATCTCCTGTAAAGATAAAACTTGCCTTTTTTGTTTTCAATACGTTTACAAGATTGTCTGTTTCCTTTTTCTTTTCATGGGTTTCCTGGAATTGATGAGTATATGACATATGAGTAGTGCCAATAGCAATTATTTTTTTATCTATTTGAAGTGACACCTCAACATATACTCTCCCTTCTTTTGAGTAATCGATTGATTCTGTTGAAACCTGAATATACTCATAGTCGCTGCGGATAATCGGATACTTACTTAAAATTGCGTTGCCTTGTTCACTGTGGGCGCCCTCCCACTTTTGTGCATCTTTGTAGTACATATTTAAACCAAGTAAGGATTGTAGCTTATGTGCAGTGTGAGCATCGGGGTTAGCAACTGAATAGACGCCAAGCTCTTGTAGACAGACAATATCTGGATCAATAGTTTTAATTGTCTGAGCAATATTTTCAATTTTTTCCTTATACCATATGTTCCATTGGAGGAGTTTCATAGTATTAATTATACAAGAAGTAGAGGGGTTTGACTGTTTTGTACCTGGTAGGTCTATTTTATTGTGTGGTGCATCATCTGGGTCGATGTTCGAACTTATTTGACGACTCAGATCGACCCGAAAGAGAAGACTGCCCTCCTCCTCGCTATCGCCCATTTTAAGAAAGGAGGTGAAAATATGAACTGGTTTACCTGGATCAATATATATCACGGCGTGCGATCCTCGCGAGCACGATGAAGATTTCCGGTATTTAGTGACCGAGCAGATTCTTAAATGCTACCAGCTCGGAATTACTATCATCCCAAAAGATGGTTATCACCACCAAAAGCTTGCCGTTATCGATCGCAAAATTTTGTGAAGAGGGAGACTCAACATTCTATCGCAAACCCACAGCCTAGAGCTCATGAGAAGAATAGTTAGTGTGCAATCAGTCTTAAAATTGCTTAAATTTATCAAATTTGACCTGTTTATAGAGCTATGCCGGGGGTAAGCAAAGATGATATAATCAGATTACCTATTTATACAATGCTTTATCAGCAGTCTAAAATGCTCTGTAGAGCAATTCGGCGTGTTTTATAATTTTGTTTTTTGCAGATTAGCATTTTACTCTTAGATGGTAGCTTTAACAAATGACAAGTGATTGGATATTGTCATAAGAAGACGGTGTGAATGTTAAGGACTCAGGTGTGGACCATTCAAACAAATATGTTTCAAAATACAGAACATATCAAAGTAGCTTCATATAATATTCAGTTTTCGTTTGATAAAACAAGAATTATAGATAATATTATCTCCTTAACCAAAACCGGAGTAAATGTTGTTTGTTTGCAAGAAGTTCTCAAGCATGTCAGTCAGCCTTTTATAGTCGATGAGATAATAAAGCATTTGGGTGCTGATTGGCGAGCAATAAAACAC
>JAAXWV010000199.1 GCA_013334845.1 Candidatus Roizmanbacteria bacterium
TCTATCATCTCATTCACTACTACAACACAGAGCGCATTCATACTGCTCTCAAGATGCCCCCAACCGTTTATGCGAATTCTCTTAGAAAGATGTCGGAAAAAATGGGTACTTGACAATGTAAGCAACAACTGCAGTTACAAGAAAAATGCTGATCCATGTATATATATGAGGTCTATTTTTACCTTTGAACATATCAATTAGATAGGGAACATACGCAATTAGGGCAATACCTGTTGCAAACGCAGAAGCAATGATTTTTATTGTAAGTAACATTTAAAATTAACTGTATTATACTAAATTTGTATTACTGCAATAGTTCTAAAAGGTTTAGTATATGTAATCAATTTGAATTGAAGAAGTAGCGATAGATACATTCTCAATGTGTTCCCAGTTCATTAATATACTTTGTGCAAGCAGTTCAAGTTCAGTCGCTTCTTCTCGACCATTCTATTTTGTAAGTATCTTCTTGTAGAGCTGGATGTATTCTCCTGCTGATTTTGTCCAGGAAAAATTTGTTTTCATCGTATTATCGACAATAGTAGCGTAGAGTTTTGGGTAAGTGTTTTTAATCTTAAGCGCCCGTTGAATAGCTTTTCGTAAATCTTGAGCGGTAACGTCGTTAAACAATATACCGTTATTTCCATCAAAAACCGTGTCATGAAGTCCGCCGGTATTACGAGCGATTGGTATCGCGCCATAGCGCATAGCATTCATCTGCACTAAACAACACGGTTCGTAATGAGAAGGAATCATCATCAGGTCTGCTGCTGCGTAAATCTGAGAGGCTAGAATGTCGTCGTACCGACAGATGACTGCTACCGAGTCAGGTGTAAAAGCAGCTAATGTTTTAAATTTCTCTTCCCATTTATTCTCTCCTTGCCCCATAATGACAAACTGACAGTTTGGAAACCGATAGCGTGTCAACATACGGTGAATGATATTTATACCTTTCTGTGAGGAATCCATGCGTCCAATAAACCCAATCATGGTGGTGTTGGCATTTGAATCAAGCCCCAACTTTGATTGTAAAAATAGTTTATTCTCTCGTTTGCCAATCACTGGATTGGCAAGTGATGGGTCGGCATCGCTGTCTAATTGCCGCGGTGAGTATCGCAGAGCTAAATGTAAATTAGTTGCAGGGTTCTTCAATTCATAGTCAATTCCGTTTAAAATCGCGCTTATTTTTTTCTTGTATTTTCGAATTACATCATCTAATCCCCGGCCATATTTTTCTTGCTGAATCTCTTCAAGATATGTTTTAGAAACAGTATTAACTCGATTTGCATGAATAATACCCTCGGCAAGCATATTTAGCTGTTCATCTTTTGTTTCCCATGGTGAGATAGTGAGGGTATTTTTAGGAATTCCAATTTTTTCAGCAAGCAAAGACGGAATAAGCCGTTGATAGTAAATATTATGAATGGTAAGTAGTGTTTTGAGAGGCAGGTTATATGTCTTGCATAAGAGGGGAATGAGCCCGCAGTGATTGTCATTGCAGTGGACTATGGTTGGCACCCATGATGAAAAGTGATTTTCTCGAATTGCCTGCACTACGGCAGCTGCAAAGATAATAAAAGTCTCAAGTACGGGCTTATTAAAATAGGTGCTATTTCCTAATAGGTATACAGGGATATCGGCGTTCAGAAACTTAATTTGATGTATGGTGACCGGGATACGTTTCTTCCCGTAGGGAACCATCATTGTTGCAATTAGTTTCATTCGTTGTCGGAAACTCTTCACCGCTTTATAGTGGGGGATAATAACTCGAATATCAATTTTTTGCGATTTGAGAGCACTGGGAAGAGAACGTGCCACTTCACCGAGGCCGCCCACTGTAAGAAAAGGTTCCAGTTCCCACACAGCAAAAAGTACTCTAATATTTTGATTGGAGGAGTCCATTTTAAGAAGATATTATCTAATAGTGTATTATATCATATTTAGATTATTATAATAATCTAAATTGTCATCACAGCTTGTAGTGTAATTCTCGTCGTAATCCGTTCCGTCCTAGATCCAGCCAATAGTCCGTCTCTTTGCTATCATTCCCTTTAATATATTTTTCCTGATGAGCGCCCATGAGGGTCATAGCTACGCCTGTCAATGCATAGGCGTAGAGATATTGTCTCTCGGTATCGGTAAGTGGATTAAATTGACTGTATTCCTCTGCCACTAATTCACAGGTTTGCTTGAGAGGCTGCGGGTTTTCCCTATCATACAAGAGATTAGCAGCGATAACAGCAAGCTCCTGGATTCGCGGATACCAGTTGGCAACGGAAAAATCTAAGACGTATATTTTCCCAACATCTCCTTTTAATACATTGGCTTTTGTAAAGTCTCCGTGTACTAACGCGTGAGGCAGGCTGCTTACGGGAATAGTCTGGTATTGTATTATAGCCTTTTGAATTAGTTCAAGTTCTTCAGTTGGGACAAAGGGTGATACTTTAGCATATATTTGATAAATGTTGGGTATTGCCCATGAGTCGTGAAGGAAAGTGGGATGATAAGGAATGGTATTTATCATTGCTGCTTGTTCTAAAATTGCACGTCTCTCTGTTGAGGTGGGCGCGTGGTCTAGTTCGAGAAAATTGTTCCCACGTATGAAGGGCATCACGACCATAGGCAACGTCTCCGCATCGGAATACACAATTTGATTATCTTGAGTGTGCAGAAGGGGAGGGTGATTGACGCCGCCAGCTATCACCTGCTCCATAATAGTACAGTAGCGGACCAGCTCTTCGGGGTGGCGATCTTTGGTGAATATTTTCGCCACATATTCGCCGGTGGGGGTATTAATCACAACATTACAATCTTCATACCCGACAGGAATCACTGAAAAGGATCGCGCTTCTCCTAAACGGTATGCTTGGGCAGCACGGGAAATCACAGGAGTAAGGTCCCCCGTGTAGTTTAATCGATCAATTGGGCTTTTACTGACAACCTCTTTTGACATGGAGATATTATATCAGCTAGGCGCGAGTTCCTTGTATCTTGATAATAATGATCAACGAAAGTTTAAATGGTACTCGCCAAATACTCTCTGATTAGTCTCGTGTGATCAAAACCAAGCGGTGAGGGGAGTTGATTGAGAGGAAATAGTTGAGCATCTACGGCATCATCTCCTGCTTCTGGACTACCTTCAGCTTCTACAATATAAAGAAGAGTAATTCCCTGTTTAGGGTGTCTGTCAGGATCGCTATATACCCCAAATAATTTCAGCCTATCTCTAAATTAGTTTCTTCTTTCACCTCTTTTTTTACCGTTTCTTCTGCAGTGATATTCCAATCAATCCATGTCAAGTACCCATTTTTTCCGACATCTTTCTAAGAGAATTCGCATAAACGGTTGGGGGCATCTTGAGAGCAGTATGAATGCGCTCTGTGTTGTAGTAG
>JAAXWV010000200.1 GCA_013334845.1 Candidatus Roizmanbacteria bacterium
GTTCTCGACGGGAAGAATCATTGCGCCGTCTTGAAACTACTCAACGAAACCTTGAAAGAGTTCTTGATATCCTGGCTGAACTAGAACCTCGGTTGCGAGGGCTGGAAAGACAATCAAAGCGCGTTCAGGATTTTCTCCAAATCCAGGCAGATCTAAAATTGGTTTTACGAGAATGGTATGGATACCATTGGCATCGCTCTCAAAAAGATTTAACAGAAGCGCAGACATATGCCAGACAGCAAGAAAGAAAATTATTTGATGCTCGCCAAAATTTTACAAATTTAACCAATGGGTTTAGCACCACCCGGTCTCGTCTAATTGATCTTCGAACAAGGTTGAATGAGTGGCACCGTCAATCTGCACGATTGCACAACCAAAGCGAATCGATTAATCGCGAATTGGCAGTTTTGGAGGAAAGGCGACGGTCTTTGACGGATGGCCGTTCTACTGCATCTGCGGAACAACATAGATTAGGAGATGAAGAACGAGCTGCAAAAGAAAGAGTCGAAGAATCCAGGCTCGAATTTGAGCGAACAAAAGCAGAGGCTGAGGATGCCAAAGCTCAGGAAGTGAATGCGAAGGCCGCCCTCTCTGCGCGTCAGTTTGAGCGTGCGGGTGTGGAGCAGAAACTGAACACTTCACGTCAGAATCTTAATAATTTGAATTCCCGTCGAGCCAATCATCAGGCACATTTGAATGAACTTAAGACAAGAATCGATTCGCAACGGGAAAAACTTAAAGCGATTGATATTGTAATTGCTACAGCCGAGGAAACTTTTCGGGCGACTGAAAAGAAATTTATTTCTCTTCAAAGAAGTAGGCAGGCAGCAGAGGAAAATTTTCATCAATCTGAAACCAAGCTTGGGACATTACGCCAAAAATTGGGAGAATTGGAATTGTTACGCCGTACTCGACAGGATGAGCGTAATGTAAAAGTTGGGGAACAGACCAAATTGCAGGCTCAATTGGAAGTCCTTGAACAAGCCGAAAAGTCATTATCAGGTTTTGCGGATGGGGCGCGTTACCTGCTAGAGGCTGCCCGAAAGTCACAATTTGCGGGCTTTCAAGGTTTGTTATCAGCTGCATTGGATGTGCCAGCAGCATATGAAACAGCTGTCGCTGCTGCATTGGGTGATGCATTTGATGTTGTTCTGATTGAATCTGGCAAAGGCGTGGATGATGCACTTGAATTGATGGAGAAAGCCTCAGGCAGAGCAGTCATCATGCCGGTTGGGAATAATATTTCTTCAAGTACGATACCGTTACCAATCGATGAAGCAGTACTTGGAATGGCATCCAATCTGATTGTTACAAAGCCTGAACTCCGAACTGTTTTGGATGTATTACTTGGGAATACAGTGATTGTAAGAGATCGGACCACCGCGCAGCGATTGTGGAAGAAAACTCCTAGTTTTCGTTTTGTTACACTGGCCGGAGAAGTATTTCGCCCCGATGGTTTGATCGCGGCCGGTCGGGAGACGCGTGCAGCTGCATTAAGCCGTCCAAGAGAAAAACGTGAGTTATCAGAGCGACTGGAAAAAGCTGTGTCAGGGTTGAATAAATTGATCGAGATTGTTTCTGGCTTATCATCCGAATTGGCTGCCGGTCAAAAAGAAATTTCAACGCTTGAAGAAGGGTTACGTCTGTCTCGAAAGAGTTTTAACGAATCGACTAATGCCGAGCAGCAAGCATCTTTGTCTACAGAATCTGCCCGAAGACAACGTGACTTTCAATCTGGTCAAAAAGAGACATTAACAAAGGAAGTAGCTAGTTCGGAGCGCGATCGAACTGAAACAAACCTATTATTGGAAGATGTTGAAGAGAAGTTGGTGGATGCTCAGGATGCAATGCGGAAATTAAATGGGCAGTTAACCGGATTATCTCTCGATGAATTATCTGCACAAGTTACTTACTGGGGAGCGCGGGTATCTGTTTCACAGAGAACTGTAAATGATGCAAAGTCACGCCAGCTCGATAGGGAACAGGTGTTGGAACGGGTAATTAAGCAACAAAACACTGCAAAGCAACGACTAAGTGAAATTGAGGTTTCTTTCCTTCATCTGGATACTGAAAAAAATCAACATCTTATGAGTGAAGCCGATCTGCGTAAGCAAATCGAAGCATTGCATTTATTAATCGATCCAGCCGAAGTAGAGTTGACAGAAGCCGAAAAACAGGAGACTGCATTGCAAGAACAGGAAGTCAACGCGCAAAAGGCGTTGGCAAGTGTTGAGCGAACCCATTCACAGATGCAGATAGATTTAAACCGGAAACAAGAAGCGCTTGAAAGTTTGAAAAGAAGGGTAGAGGAAGATTTTGGGCTTGTCCAGTTCGAATATGATGCGCCAATTACAGGTGCAGTACCGTTGCCCTTGGGTGACATGGTTGAGACATTACCATACGTAACAGAATTATCCCCTGACCTGGAAGATAGCTTGATGCAAAAGCGGGCCCAAATTCGACGCATGGGTGCGGATAATATGGAAGCTCAACAGGAGTACGAATCGGTTAAAGAGCGCTTTCACTTCATGACAACTCAAGTTGACGATTTGAAGCAGGCTGAATCGGATTTGCGTGAGGTTATTGCTGAACTGGATGAATTGACTAAGCGGGAGTTTTTCAAAACTTACGAATCAGTTGCCATTGAATTTAAATCTATAGTCACCAGATTATTCGGTGGTGGTTCGGCTCGACTGGTCCTGACAGATCCCGAAAATCTGACTGAGACAGGTATTGATATAGAAGCGAAACTTCCTGGCCGAAGAGAACAGGGATTATCCTTGCTCTCGGGTGGAGAACGCTCGCTTACCGCTATTTCACTTGTATTTGCCCTCCTAAAAGTATCCCCAACACCTTTATGTGTTATGGATGAGGTGGATGCAATGCTCGACGAGGCTAATGTTGGTCGCTTTCGAGACTTACTGGAGGATTTGAGTCAGACAACTCAATTTATCGTTGTGACTCATAATAGAAATACAGTTCAAGTTGCGGATGTGATCTACGGGATCACGATGGGCAGGGATTCTGCTAGTCAGCAAATCTCACTTAAATTAGATGAAGTTAGTGACGAGATGTTAGGCAACCGAGGCTAATTTTCAAAATAATAGCAGATTCTTTTTTGATTAGATATTTTTATAACGTAAAAATAAGAAATGATAAGAACATCATTTTAGCATCATAATTTTCAAATTCCTTCATAAATTTAACGATTTGTGCAAAAATATGGAAAAAGTATTGCTCATAAATGTTCATACAATAGCGTCTAAAAATACATCCTGAATAGCATATATGAAGACATATGCTAGATGTTGGCTCACGTCTTTTGCATTGATGGTGCGGAAAAAATGAAGAAATTTCACCTTCAAAATATCGATTATCGCTTTATA
>JAAXWV010000201.1 GCA_013334845.1 Candidatus Roizmanbacteria bacterium
TCCAGCTATGGAGTAACTCTCCCAATCGATTACATCCGAAAACTTAAATGGAAAACCAAACAGAAACTTGAAGTCACTCTTTACCAGGACAGGATCATCATCCGTGACTGGAAACCGTAGTGATTTTTTCTTTCAACTGAAAGATTGTTTATCCCAAACAAAGAAGAGTTCAGCTCGAAAGCCTATCGCCGGAGAAAATATCGATTGCATGGCTTTAGATGTCTTTTTAAAGGCTTTGGGGCAGCCCTTAACTTTTGCAAAACGGGCTGGTTTTTTTTGTAATCCATGGGCGATTGCTTCATTGAAACGTAAAGAAGTACCAAATTCGTTCGTCCTTGCTTGGTGGCTGAACCCCCATGGCACTCATGGTTTTGGAGATACTTTTTTAAAGATTCTCCTTCATTCAATCAAAAACGAATTATTTCTTGGTTTTCCTCAGGTTATAAGTCCCTATTGTCGTGTCAGCGTAGAAAGCCATCCGGATGGAAATACGGAAAACAGAGTCGATATTGAAATTAATGACCCCGGGTTTTTCTTAATTATTGAAGTGAAAATCGATGCCCTTGAAGGCAGGGACCAACTATCTCGATATTGCCAAATTGCAAGTAAGCGCAGTAAAGGGCGCCCTTGGGCAGTCTTATATCTGACTCCACAAAATCCTAAAATAAGCCGCGCAACTAGAGATTCAAAAATCGATGACATAAACAAGACTCGGGTCATTCCTATTTCATGGAAACAAATGGCGTCATTACTCAATACGGCACTCAGGTCACATACTGACATTTTCCAAAATAAGCAATTTCCTGAACTGGCTCTAGTCAATCTGCTTGCTCGGAGTTTTGCAAACCATATCAATCAATTTTAAAGGAGAAAAAAGAGATCATGGAAACTAACAATCCTCGCAAAGCAGGTGCAATTATACTTAACAATCTCGCCATGTTTAATGAAGCAGCAATATTAATGGAACAACAAATAGAGGCTCAAATATTTGGTGAAATAGATAATATCATCCAACAATGGATAACAAAAAACGAATGGAACGGAGAAGCAGAATGGTTTGAAGTTGAAAACACATGGATGAGCCCTAAGGAATGGTGCAAACAATCCGAGCAACAAGATACCACTTTTGCCGTCACCTGGTTGGCTCGTGAAGATGAAGAAGAATCTTCCTATGATGTTGCAAATCTATGTGATTGTGGGCAGACTCGCCTTGGATTTTTCTTTGGAAGGCACGATGATATTAAAAAATCAGCTTGGAAACTTAAACCTGCTTCGCAAGAAAAATATTCTTTGGAATTAGAGCCTCTTGGGTTCATAGAAACTGACGATAAATACGCCCCATGGTTTCTGCCGGTTGTTTTGGATAATCTTACCCTTGCAAAAGCTTATGAAAATGATGACTACGATGAGGCGATGAAACCACTTCGACGAGCTCTTGAGAGTATCGTAAATGCACAAAGAGTGTTTGATGAAGTAGTAAAAGAAATAATGTCTGAAATCTAATAGTGAAAGGAGCTTCAAGACAGGCTTCCATTCTGTTAGCCGAAGTCACTAAAATTACTGTTCCCAGCGTCTTCGCAAAGTTTCTATTTTTGCGTCCCTGCGTAGAGGTCTGCCGTCAGGACCACATAGTTTGACAGCTCCTTCTGGAACCCCAAATACTTCTTCAATCTTCTTACAAATAGATCCAACGTTTGCGTCGGCTCGTGCAATCCTAAAACGGGTTGGACTAGATATTCGACAACCTTCCCCATTGGTTACTTCCGCATCAAGCTCCAAATCGTCAGTTTCCGAAACAGAATCATCCTCTAATTTTTTCTCGCCCTGTGATTCGGTGTACCAAGTACCTGCTTCTATCGGACGCCAAACATGGCCATCCTGAACATGAAAATCCCTGGTTGCCGTTGATGGATTGATGTAGTCGCTGAGTCTGACATTGCCCACTTTCGCTGATTGAAATGCATTTAGCAGCACATCCAATAATTTTTTGTCACCAGCAACACCGAAAAAAGCAGACCACGTTTGCTGATGAAAATTGACACTCATGCCTTGGTAGACATAAATCGTAGCCCTCAAATTTATAGATTTCTCAGCAACAGAAGATAATGCCCTCGTTACCAGATCGCTATAACCATGCAAGCCTTCGGGGATAGAATCGATATCAATCTCAACCGTAGGTAGAGGATCACGGGGCGTTACAATTTGTAATTCACTTTCTGGTCTTTCCAGCACAATAGCCTCCAAATACTGTTTTTGTTAACATATCAACTCGTCATAGATTTCAAAGGCTTCCTCTGGATCGCCAACATAGCTAATTTTACTGAAAATTAGATTAGCATTGGGTGGCAGATTTTCATTGAGGATTGAGTTCAGTAATGCATTGGTCTCATCCACCAAAGTGTCCTCGAAATCAATTCCATGCTCATTGACCTCATCAGTGGAGGCATCGCCTCTTATCGCGTAGCATCCCTCACCCTGAACGTCACTCTCACTGAAACCGATGCATGGCGCATAATAAACACCAAAGAGATATTCATTGTTGCGGCTTCTTTGACGTCTTGACGGCGTGCTCGTTACCTCGAATCCAAACGGCTCAATGGCCGACACTATTTCATCAAAGAATGATTCCAATGCATCTCTAACACCGCCCTCAGATTCAATATCTTCATCAGAAAACTCACGTTTCACTCTGAAACTACCCTCATAATAAATTTCAAAAACAAAACTTCTTGACGTGACCATACTGAATACAAGTTCATGGATCACCACGTTTGTGCCTAGCGTGTCACGAATATCCTGGGCCAACGTTTCCTGAACCGAAGACAAGGCTCTATCTTCGACTTTGAAACCTGAGTAACCGGGTTTTGGGATAATAATATCTTTAGCCTTGAATTCATGCACCTTGGAAGCCAGAAAAGGAATGAGATAGGATAATTGTTGTTTTTCAAATGATCGAATTCCAGTTTTCTTATCAAAGGCAATTTGGTAATCCAGAGGTTCCAATAGTGCCTCTAATTGAAGATTCACAGAATTGCAAAACTCCTCCTCCCATTCTTCATCTGGCAGAATACCCCCTTTTTTTTTCTGTGCAACCCACTGTCGGATTATGCGAGATAACATCTCTCAAAACTAAACAAAAGAACATACGCACAATCTTAGAGCCTAAGTATGAATCATTATCATCCATTGCTACTCTCCCATTTTACGCCACCAAACCTGTTCCACACGGCTAACAAACACCCGCGAACGAATAACCCCGTGCTCCATTGACAGCTAAAGCGTCCAACCCTTCCCGTATCTCCGGAAGAACTGCGGGATGATTGATAAAACGTTGTTGAACTGAGCCGCGGGCTTAAAATGGAGTAGGACTTGTCCTAACGCCTAT
>JAAXWV010000202.1 GCA_013334845.1 Candidatus Roizmanbacteria bacterium
ATCTGAATGAATTTTGTTATCGTTTTAACAGGAGGTTCTGGGAGCCAGAACTTCCTTTGAGATTACTTAATGCTTGTCTGGCTCATGTTCCGGTAAGACAAGCTGAGTTTGATTAATAGCCACGAAATTTTATATTAACTTATCCCAGACCATTCTGGCCAACGTCTTCATCCCATTGACAAAACCCTGTTTGTGTTTTTTTGCCATCGAATACTCCGTATATCTGACTTTTATGGGTACCTCGATAAACCGAAGACGGTTGTAATTAATTTCTCGTATGACTTTACTGTCATATTCATATTTGTCCGCTTTAGTATCTATTATTCCGGCGGCATACCTTGAATATGCCCTGAACCCCGACTGACTGTCCGAGACCAAAATACCATAGAGCATAAGTGTACAAAAGTTCCCTATTTTATTGGCAATAATCTTCAATAACGGCATCCCGTCGCTGTGCAGCATACGTGTGCCCAAGGCAACATCGTAGCCATCTTCGGTGATCGGCTTTATCAAGCGTTGTATATCGAAGGGATCGTGCTGGCCGTCACCGTCGATCGTCACGATCACCTCTGCCCCGCAAATATCCGCAACACTGATGCCGGTTTTGATTGCCGCACCCTTGCCCCGGTTTACCCTATGGCGCAACACTATTACATCGAGGACGGTATTGGCCACCGAATATGTATCATCGCCGCTTCCATCATCGACAATAATGAGATTTTTGTAACCGGCCTGCTGAACCTCGCTGATGACTTCTTTAATAACACGTGATTCATTAAAGACCGGGATAACAATATAGATTTTTTTGTCAGTCACAATTCTTGATCTTGTAATTGATGAGTATGGACGTTCGTAGCAGATAAATTTCAGCGGGTTATTGGCCGTATAATAAGGCTTTTCAATTCATATTCCCCCGGTGCCTGACCTGGATCAAATCTTACCGAACCTTTCAATTCATTGCCTGGGATTTGAAAATATATTTTATTTTCCCCGCGAGATACCCCTTGCTTAAAGGACTGCAATTCTGAATATTCCGGCATTTTGCCGGTCTTATAAAAAACTTGGACAACAGTCTCCGCGGGACTTACCAGGACCACCTCGCCAACTAGCCATTCAGCGGATAATTGCACAATTTCCGGCAGAAAGAGTTGCGGGTCAGCATTCAGCGCCCTGACAATAACACCTTCCGCAGAAGGCTCCAGTAGAACCTTACTGGCAGAAGCCACAAATCTATGCTGATCTACAGGAAACGTCAATGCCAGAGCTTCTTGCGTTGCTTGATGAAATCGTCCCTCCAGATTCCGGGCATAGGTATGCCCATCAACCGTCCGCCAACGAACACCTCTGTGACGCAAACGCCGTTCCTGACCGAATTCAACGTAATAAAGGCAGGGCCATTCTTCATTTTGCGTTGGTTGCCCCAGCTGGATGTGCTTCGCTTCTCTGCCTTCTTGCATCAAACGCCAGGTCAATGGGTATTCGTTGCTATTATCCCCCAAAAGTAATCCAACCTTTGTACAACCTTGAGATCTCGCAACATCCAAAACATGTTGGTGGGAAAAACGATCTTCAGATAAGGCATTATTATAGTAGGACGATGTCCTGTCCGGTGGGTGTCCCCAAAAGTGCGCTAATTTGATCGGACGATGGGGATTGTTACCGGCAACGACCAAAGCATATGCAAGAGCCAGGAAGGCTGAACTTGAAATCATCATTTTCAGAAAAAAATCAAATGATTTTATCCCTTTTAAAAGGCAAAGTGGCAAAGTGAAAGCAAAAGGCAATAAGAAAAAAAGTGGCAATTGCAGACGAGATATCCAAAGCTGATCCTTCACTATCAACCCAAACACCCCCCATGCAAGCAATGGAGTGAGAGAAACAAAATAAGGCAGTATCAATTTTTTTCGCCGGATAAACGCCGGTGTCAACAAGAGTGTTGCAGTTGTCAATAGGCCCAGAGCCATGATCTGAAATGGGTTGCCGATAAGGTCCTCATGGATTGACAGCACTTCGCTATTATCGAACGGCCCATTATAGCCAAGCCCGGTAAGCAGCTTGCCGGGATTATCCGGAACGGCGATATTATGTGCGGCTATAGCCACCGGATTTTTAAAACGAGCAAGGTTCCATTTGGCAAACAATGGATAAACCTCATATCTTGAAACATTATGGCTGTTCTTTCTTAGAATATCTGGTCCGGCTACTGCGCAACCCATAAGTAAAACCAATATTATGCCCAGTATACTTTTACCTATGCACTTTTTAAAGTCAGTGAAGCGTACCAG
This sequence comes from Candidatus Roizmanbacteria bacterium, assembly GCA_013334845.1. Lineage (GTDB taxonomy): Bacteria > Patescibacteriota > Microgenomatia > UBA1406 > GWC2-37-13 > JAAXWV01. The sequence goes on from JAAXWV010000202.1 coordinate 2,286, forward strand.
CTGATGCCCTGCCCCAACCATGAGAACAGGGCCAGCGGCCAGTAAAGAAGTCGGTTTGACCAAAAAACCGGCAGCAAGGCAAGTACCAAGCAAAATAAAATCTCTAAGACGAAACCTGAGAATACTCCCCGTGTAAAGCCGACGTGCAGATATGATTACGGCATATGTCATAGCAGCGGCAACCAGATCATTCTGCGTGCTTGTCGCCTGCATGATCGCCATAGGGGCGGTTGCCGTCAGTATCGCAATTAATGGAGCTAATTCTCTTGATACAGTCAATATCCTGAGGACAAACAGAACGGAGAATAGAACGATTATATATGAAATGTATTGGACGGAATTTGCCAAAACATCTGATTTTGCCAATATCTGGGGGATAAGAATCAGATATTCGGCTCCCGGCCCCATAACGTTTTGCCGATCTATTGAAGTCGGATAATAATCTACCGATTGTTGTTGGATCCAATGAGCAATCCTCGCCATGTGGTAGCTCATCGAGTCATAATTATTTGGTGGATAGAGTACTGCTCCGAGTAGAAGGATGATGAGAAGCGGTATTAATGAGCTGATATAACGAACACGAGCGATACGACGCCAGGCAAATAGATAACGGGCAAAGTTCCAATGCCCTCTCCTTCTCCAAGCGATAATGCAACCAGCACCCCAACAACCAATCATCAGGGAGTGTACAATCAATAGGGGTACTGCCCGTACCATGTTGAACAGGCTGAGAATGTTCAAGACCACGGCCTCGAATGCAACAATTACCGCGAGAGCCACGGATAGTGCCGCAAAAACCGGAAGTTTGCAAATCCGTGAAACAGAATCACAGACAGCAAAAAAAATGAGGCTACAGAAAAGACCAACCAACGATAAAAGCATCTTATGTGCAAAAGTTATTGAAATGGGGAAACTGTAAAAAACAGTCACGTTGCTGCTCTCCGAACAAAATTACAGCAGGCCTTGTTTGTTGGGGCAGGGATTGTAGAGTAGAGACAGTTCAGCTGAACTACTTCTTCAAATTGTTCAAAAAATTTTTTAACTGAAAATCGGCAATCCTGACCACGCTGTTGTAGGG
>JAAXWV010000013.1 GCA_013334845.1 Candidatus Roizmanbacteria bacterium
GTACGGAGTTGATCATAGGTGGCTAAAGGAGCACATAGATAATCGCATACCCAGCGAGGGAGATCTAGAGATAATTTTTAATAAACTTGGTATTAATTTTTTCTCTATAGAAAGTAATCAAATTGGCGATTGGCAGCTAATGCAGATGCTAATCTTTGCGGCATCATCAATCAGCGATATATCCCAGGAATTATCTTCAATTAATAAATGGTACAACGAAAACACCATATCTCTAGATGCTAATGCTGATGTTGGATATAGGAAGATATACTTCTTATCCAGAAAAAAGAAAAATGTAGAAAAAGTAATGAAATCATATAAGGGTATGAACCGCGGTGCAAAGAAAAGCTCACTTTTATCTGTGAGTTCCGATACTTTTAAGCATTTTACCGTTACTATATCTAATATTATGCGTAGATATATGGACATGGGACTGCGTTATAAGGAGCTTGATAATAAGTATCAGGATTTAGTTGTCCGGAATATGGAGAATTTGGATCGAATTAATAAGCTTGAGACTGAGTTATTAATCATTAAAGACTCACGAACCTGGCTTGTAGTTAATAGGATTCGTAAAATATTTGTCTTTGCTAAAAATACTATATTGACTGCGAGAAATATTGTTAAAAAAATAAAAAGAAGAATAAAAACATTAACATCTGAAAATCGTAACTCATATAAGACTTGGATAAAAAATGTAGAACCGAAATTATGGACGGATATATCAACTGATAGCTCAACTAAGGTGAGTATTGTCGTACCGACCTATAATACACCAGACAAGTACCTTGAGCCTCTAATGAAATCGATATTAGATCAGAGTTATCCAAACTGGCAGCTTTGTATATCTGATGCGTCAACTGATATTGATCGAAAAAAATCTATAGAAAAAATGTCCAAGAAAGATCAGCGTATATGCTATGTTTACAATAAGGGACTGCGTATATCAGAAAACACAAATGCGGCAATCGATATGGCTGAAGGTGAATATATTGGTTTATTGGATCATGACGACTTACTATCCCCGAATGCCATAAACGAAGTTGTTGCTAGAATTCAGCATAATCCTTCGGTTGATATAATATATAGTGACGAAGATAAAATATCCGATGACGGAAAAGAAAGACAAATTCCTTTCTTTAAACCTGACTGGTCACCAGATTTATTAAACGGCGTTAATTATATCACCCACTTCCTAGTTGTTAGGAGTGGGTTAATTAAAGAAGTTGGTGGATTGAGGCCGAGGTATGACGGTGCACAAGACTATGATTTACTACTGAGGCTGACAGAGAAGACTGTAAACATTGATCATATACCAAAAATACTATATCACTGGAGATTAGCAGACGGTTCGACTTCAAAGTCTGTAGCAGAGAAAGATTATGCGGATGATGCCGGCCAAGATGCCTTAAGGGACGCTATCAGAAGGCGCAATATAAGAGCCGAGGTTGTCGAAATACCCGAAAGACCAACAAATTATCGCTTACGATATGAGCTGCCAGATGATACGCCACTAGTATCAATAATCATACCATTTAAAGACAAAGCAGACCTTCTGGCTCGTTGTGTTGATAGTATCTTGTCAAAAACAACTTACGATAAATATGAGATTATCTTATTATCAAATAACAGTGAAGAGATTAACACTAAAAATTTAATTAAGGAGCTGAAGTCTAATAATAAAATAAAGATTTTTGAATGGAATCACCCTTTTAATTTTTCTAAGATTAATAATTATGGAGCCAAGCAATCATCAGGTGATTACTGCCTCTTTTTAAATAATGATACGGAAGTTATTAATCCGGACTGGTTAAGCGAAATGGTGGGGGTTGCTATTCAGCCAGGGATTGGGGTAGTTGGTCCTATGTTATTGTATCCAGACTCAAAAGATGGTATTCAGCATGCCGGGGTCGTGCTAGGAATGATGACCATGGCTGGACATGTATTTAGACACAGGAAACCCGATGAATGGACTGATTTTGGGCTGCCGTCCTGGCCAAGAAACTATCTAGCTCTAACCGGTGCCTGCATGCTCGTCTCAAAAGCTATCTTTAACGAGGCGGGTCGTTTTGATGAAGATTTTACTATTGCTGGTAGTGATGTTGCTTTATGTCTGAGGATTTTTGAAAACGGACATAGGAACGTATATTGGCCTTTTGCCACTTTATATCATTATGAAAGTGTATCCGTCGGTACATATCATAATGGAATTCAAATGGACTATGATAAGTCCCTGCTATACTATAAGCCATATCATATCAATGGAGACGGATACTTTAATTCAAATTTAGATTTGATGAATGAACAAGTTGGTGTAAAGGAGGGTTGAATGATTCGTAAAGCTGTTGGTATATATAGAAATCAAGGAGCTAAAGTCTTAATTAAAAAAGCGAGCAAATACTTTAAATATAAATCTAATTTTCTGTATGGCAATGTCTTTGTAAAAAAAAATCATAATTTAACCCAAGAATATAATTTTGTCAGTAATCCAATTTTTCAAATTACTGAGAGTGACATAAAGTCAAGCCATAATGCGACATCTAGGCAACTTCCCAAAAAGATTAAAACCGCAAACTGGTTTGTTCCGAATTTTGATCACATAAAATTCGGTGGAGTTTTCACTATTTTTAGGTTCATAGAGAAACTCAGTATTGAAGGTGTAGAAAACCGAATTATCATATACGATAATCCGTCTTTTAATTCTGAAAAATTGAGAGAAGAGATAGGTGAAAATTTTTCAAAACTAGTTAAATATAAGGTAATTATATTCGATATGAATAACGATGGTATAGATGCTATACCATCTTCGGATATCTCATTCTGTTCGTTTTGGACCTCTGCTTACGTATTACTTAAGTTTAACAGAACTAAAAGAAAATATTACTTCATCCAAGACTATGAGCCACTTTTCTATCCAGGAGGATCGACTTATGCATTGGCCGAATCTACCTATAGGTTTGGTTTTAGGGGTCTAGTTAATACGCCAGGATTGCTCGCGGCCGTTAACTCCAGGCACGGTATGGAGGGTATTAGCTTTATCCCAGCTGTTGATCAGTCTTTATATTATCCGATCAATAAGCTTAATGACAAGATAAGGGTGTTCTTTTATGCCAGGCCTAATAATCCGAGAAATGCTTTTAATCTAGGTATAGTTATAATCAAAAAACTTCTAGAGAACTATGCAGATAGAATTGAGATAGTTACGGCTGGGGCAAACTGGAACGAGAAAGACTATGACCTAAGTGGCAAGATAACGAACTATGGATTATTGAAAAACTTAAACGAGGTGGCCGATCTCTATAGGAACTGCGACATCGGGTTTGTTTATATGCTATCGAAACATCCTTCATATCAACCATTTGAATTCATGGCGTCCGGAGTTGCTACTGTAACTAATAATAATGAAGATAATTTATGGCTATTGAAAGACGGATACAACTGTTTGATAAGCGAGCCATCACCGGCTGCTATGGCAGAGAAGATTGGTTTGCTGATTGAAAACGAAAAGCTACGTAATAAAATAATAAAAAACGGTCTAAACAGCCTAGGCTATACCTGGGGTCAGCAGACCGACATGGTGTGGAACGATATACGTAATCATTAACTCAAATGTTAACTTCCGTAGTTATTCATGACCGGGTACATCGATCCGGTCGCATCATCTACTATTATGAGTTTATTATAAGGTAAGCCTGGTAAATTAGTGCTTTCGAGTGATAAACTTACGCCGTCGCGATAGACGTATCTTATCATGTCGCTTCCAGTGACCTTAAAGAGTCTGCCGTTTGCGAGTTTAAGCCCTCCGTAAGAGTATCCATCGCGAAATGTATTTGTAGCCATCTGGATATCCTGAAGACGAAATCCAGAATTGACTATGTCTTCTATGGTTGGAAATACTAAGCGATTATTATTCTGTATTGTAAATATCTCTCCGTCTTGTGACCTATATATAGAAGGCGAGATGTAATTACCAGATACTGGGTAGAGAGACCCCGTTACATCATCTGTTGAGATAATCTTACTATAAGGTAGTTCTGCCAAATTGACTGAACTTACAGATAAACTTACGCCGTCGCGATAGACGTATCTTATCATGTCGCTTCCAGTGACCTTAAAGAGTCTGCCGTTTGCGAGTTTAAGCCCGCTGTATGTAAAATAGTTTTTAAAAGTTGATTGTACTGGTTGAATTTTATCAACAGAATATCCAGATTCTATTATGTCACTCACGCTTGGAAAGGATAGTCTATGGCCATTTTTGATAATAAATATTTCTCCATCTTCAGATCTAAAAATATTCGGCAGGCTAATAGTTGGAATTTGACTAATGACACTATCAGGAAGCTGTGAATATTGACCCGACTGCAGGGTGAGAGAGTCTGTTGGTAATACTGATTTTTTTCCACTCGGGAAAAGTACATATTGGGTTCCGCTTGAATCTATAGCAAATTGTTTTAGGCCATATTGGCTTATAAGTAACGGATCTTGTAAGTTGTAGCTATCCGGCAGAACGTATGTCTTTTTATCTGCAATACCCCAATAGCTCATCATCTCTAGGCTAGGTATCGGATACAGTGTAACGTCAGAAAGATAATATAGCATTGGGCTATTGCTAAACTTTATTATTGAGCCATTCGGTATTATCAATTTTCCCTCTGGCTGTTGTGCATTTATAGTTTGCATTTCCCTTACTGATTGCCAGCCACCAAGAACATTTATAAATACAGTATCTGTGATTCTTCTTTTTTTCCCATTCTCTATTTTCCAATTGGTGTTACTGTTTTGGATTATATTAGGTAATTGAATATCTTGCGAAGTATATGTATCGATTAATTGATTAGGTAGAGTTTGCACTGTGTTTGAGTTAAAGCAATCTAATTTCCATGTAGTATTATTTATATCCACACCGTTTAAGTCTTTAGCGCAATCCTCAATGACTACAGGATATCTCTTGCCACTATCGAAAAGATATATAATTCCATTAGGGTCGTTTTGTTTTTTTGCTAGAGTACTCGATATTGCTGTCCCATCAGGAAAGCTTGAAATAAAATCGTTTGACACAACATTAACTTCATAAGATATCATGCCATAAGCTTGAATTGCGTCGAAGCTGGACATTGGGTATTTTTTATTTTCGGCAATTGCGTATATAGTATCCGAACCAGATGTTTTATAAAGAGGCGGAATCTTGCTGTAATTTATCGTGCCAAACCAATTTGTAAAGTAAGAATAGAAATTTCTATTCCCGTACGATCCACAAGTGGCCGTGCCCCAGCCTGCATTTAATGAGGCTTGGTTTGGCTGATAAGGTGTGTAGTTATATAACGCCTGAGTTGCTCTATTAACTATATTTACATTAGAACCACCGCAGGCAGCATCGGTACTATATTGGATGTAATTATTGCCTATGACGTATGGGGTGTACCAAGTCGGGCTATTATTGAGGATGGCTCGAAACATCTTTCCAGACCAGGTTATTTGATTCGTTAAGCCATAATACTGGCTGTCGCAGGGGGCAGTATCGGGGCAGCCATAACCCGTAGCTGACCGATACTGAATAGTTAATGGCCAGGAGTCTGTTACTAGACCTTGCTCTTTTTGCAATAATACGATTAAGACCTGCGGATTAATCTGGTACTGTTGTGAAACGTTATATATAATCTGCGCTGCACTAAGGTTGTTCTCCGAGTAGTCTTTTAGACAAGTAAAAGGAGGGCTGTAACCTCGAGCTGCAGCCCATTCCGCTCTAGTACCTCCACCAAATTCCGAAGTCTGAGTACCATAAGTATCGCAACTAGGAACCTTGCTATTTAAAAAGTTTTGAATATCCTGTTGACTCATTGAATAGCTATTAATGAAGATTGAATCATCTATTATATAGCCTGGGTTAAACCCAATTACTGGGGCTGCGGTAGCATTTGTAGAGAAGATCATCAAATACAGAATAGCCGATACTATAGCCGAAGAAGATAACGCTATTTTTTTAATTATTATATTTTTGCGCATATAGTCATTCAACCTCAATAATATTGTCAACAAAACCAGATGATAGGCTACCAGTGTACACTAAGTGTACCTTCCATTGACCAGGCGATAGATCCGAAAGTGGTATATTAAATCCCATACAGGTTGATGTACTAGCTAAGGCCTGTGTATTGACGGTTCTGTATATGCTGTTCGAGCTGTCCTTCGTCATTATTAAAGAACAGGTGCCATTACTTTCGATTCTGTTTATTTGTGTTCGTATTTGTAGGTATGAATCGGTTTGGTTTGAGGATGTAACACTAATGGTAGCTGAACTCAGGCTATTATTAGCGCCTGAATCGTTGGTTTCGACACTCTGTTTTTTGGCGCTATTTCCATTATCTTGCTCTTCTTGGCTAGGGGGGGTTAAATTAATGGAATCTACATTAGTGGTGTTATCTAATCTTTGAGTAGTAGTATCGGCCTTAGTGTTGCTTGCCCTGTTTATATAAAAGAAGATAGCAAGAGTAATTAAAATAAAGAAAACTATAATCCCCAGTATAAATGGTCGGCTTTTTAGGGACTTTTGTATTCTTTGTCTAGTTTTGATATTTGTTTTCATTTATATCCCTTATTATTATAATGATTAAATTAAAAATATGCAATTTTGGACAATGAGCGCTAGGTCGGTTTTATGTTAGTATGGTAATAGGTTTATATGCTAGAAGTAAATAAATATTTTAAGAAAAATAAAACCGCAATTTTTGTATCTGTGTGGCTCTTGCTTGTTTTGATGGGGTCAATCTTTTTTTATGTAAGATATCAATACGCCTATAATAATGCGAATTTTTTTGCAGAAGATGGAGTGGTTTTTTTTAGAAACATAACAATCCATGGCGCCCTAGATGCTATGTTCACTTTGTTTAATGGATACCTCGTGACCGGCCAATATGTACTTACTGGAATCGCTATAGTCCTTAATTCAATATTTGGCAGAGGGTTAGAGACAATGCCTAAGGCTATGGCCGTTGTATCGTATGTGTTTTTAGGATTTATTTCATCATTACCTTTTTTACTCTTTAGAAAAAAACTCGGATATCTCTTGGCTACAATGACAGCTATTCTGTTATGGGTCGTGCCCCTTGGTGGATATGACTATACGGTCATAGGTACTATATGCAACCTAAAATTCTCTTTCTTTTTTATTGCCGCCTTGTTGATTATTTATAGGAACCAGAAGGACTTGGTTGACAAAAAGTGGCAGTTCATAATTATTGATTTAACCTTATTACTTTGTGTTATTACAAATATACTAACGATAGCCTTACTGCCCTTTCTGTTCTGGAGGTATAAAAACGGTATAATCGAAACTATTAATAATAGGGCTATTAAAAAACTATCGGCTGCTCAAATATCCGCAGCTTTTTTGGTGTTATTAACTATATTGTATCTTCTTTTAATTGCTTTTCGTCACACAAAATCAATGCCGGGATATTTAGACGAGCCGTTGATGTTTGGATCAATAATCAACATTTTTTCTAGGGGTTCAATATATGGGCTACTTTTTCCAGTCAACAACTTACTCAATGATTATATTGTTATTTTCTTTTTTATAGTCTCTATTGTCGCGGCCTTATTGAGTCGTTATAGAGCTGAGTTACTTTTTATATGGTATGCAATATTCATTAATGTAGCTGGCTTTGTCTATAATAGAACTGGCGTTACTCACATGTTTAGTACCTACGCCTCAGACGGAGGACCTGGACTATTCTTCTATGCCGGTACAATGTTGTTTGTTTTTGGCGTAGCATATTCTACTCAGGATTGGTTTAGGAGGCAAAAAATAGTCTCAAAAATCATTTTAGCTGCTCTAGCCATTGGGTTTATTATGGTATCCTTACCTACTGCTGGATCTCGTGGTGCGAGCTATACCAATATTATTAGCAAGAGACCAACCATATCTGCTGAAATTATTAGAGTGTGCGCCAACGCAAGCGACGAAAATGTCGAAATAGGTATTTACCCTAGTGTAGAATGGACTCTTACGGTTGAAAGAAGAATTGCATGCACTAGAGATTAGCTAGAATAAATGAAGTTTTTTCTAGCCCAGTAGTTCCATGAGAATGATAATGATATTGATAAGATTTTACCCAGCAGTGGGTATAGGCCTAATGTTTTTACTACTAACAGCATTGTTAATATCTGTACCAATAATCCGAGTAAGCTAACGGCTAGCACCATCAAAAATTCCTTCGCGGGATGGTGTTCTGACTTTCCAAATATAAATAGTCGACTTCCTATCCAATTTAGAACAACGCTTATTGAAAAGCTGAAAATCGTCGCTGTCATGTAGTCGTTAGTTAATAGATAGATTATTTGAAAATTAGCAATCTCTAAAGCAACAATAATAACTGCCATACATAAATATTTGATTAGTCTTTTATCGTGTAATATTTCATTTATCATGGATTGTCTTTATTTATCTTTGGATAATACTATATAATTATAAATATATTAAGGAATGATATCAAATGGTAAGAATAAGAGGTTTTTTCTTTGATCTAGATGGCACTCTTGTCGATACTCACGAATCCAATTATATGGCATATAGAAAAGCTATAGACTCGGTGATGGGTATTGAGCTTGGGGATGAGCTGAAGATCGCTATTAAAGCGGGCGAGAATTCTAATTCATTTATACCTCGACTTACGAAAAACGCAAGTAGCAGTCAGGTTGAGTTAATCAATCAAATGAAGAAGGAGATATACCCACTTTGTTTAGATGCTTCAAAATCAAACGATTTTCTTATTGAATTCCTAAGACACATGGGCGAATCATATACTACAGTTTTGGTTACTACCGCTAAGCGTAATAACGCTCTGTCGGTTCTGGCAAAGCACAACTTAGATGATTTGTTTGATTATACTGTCTTTGGGGATGAGATAACGGACATGAAGCCCAGCCCAGCTGCGTATAACCTAGCTCTTGCTAAGACCGGATTGAATCCGGAAGAAGTATTGGCGTTTGAGGATTCCGAAAATGGCATAACATCGGCTGAGCTAGCTGGGATAAGAGCCGTACATATTAGGGATTTTTTGTAATGAAAAAGTATCTTATCATATTTGCTTTTTTTGTTTTAATCCTGGATATTTTTATATCTCGTAATCTATTAATAAATGCATTCAATGCGATTCTTAGTAGCAATGGTATGCTCGCGCTAATAGTTATCGCAATTGCGCTACAATTCGTGGGGCATTATTTTCGATCAGAACGAACCAAACTTTTTATCGATCAAGCTGCAAAGAGTAGCTCTAGATTCCAATATATGGCCCTTTCAATAGGCTATCTCTTTAATATGATTTTACCATTTCGCCTAGGTGAGCTGATCAGATCTTTTATTATCGCAGATAGACTTAGTATTAGCTTTTCTTATACATTTGTGGCGGTGCTAATAGAAAGATCTTTCGACATATTATTCCTTAGTGCTATCATTATGCTTCTTTCGTTAATAATGGGCGGCAGCTACACCGTTGGATTAGTAGTGATATCATCGGTGTCCTTTGTCGTCGCGGCGTTGATATTAATAATCTTAAATTTACTAAAACAAGAAAACAAATATATATTATCGATCGTGGCGAATGTCGCTAGGATATTCAACAAAAAAATAGGCGATAGTATTAAATTCAAAATTTGGACTTTGATATTTGGACTGCAGAGTTTCTTTAATGACCGCCGACTAATCAAGCGGTATATGTTTTATGTGTTCACCTCATGGATATTCTATTTTATTTCTATGGCCGTTATTGTTGGTTTTTTGCCAATCAGAGATATATATCAGACGTCAATTGCTATGGTGGCGCCCTATATTGCCGCAGTGCCATCTTTTCAACCGATGGATATGACGACGTTCAATTCTATAATAGGCTGGCTTCCTATAGGTGTCTCTCATAATGTGCTTTTGATTTTCTCTAATTCAGTATGGCTGGTACTGAGTTTGCCTATGTCTGTTTTAGGACTGTTTGGGTTGTTGATATATAAAACAACGAAGAAAAGTAAGCTTACACACCATCCAGAGTCATTTTCTAATAAGCTATTAAGATATGATGATATATCTACGGATATATCTGTATTTCTTGACACATATTTCAAGGGCCATAATTTGAGTAAAGTGTTACATAAAATCGAGGTAGATAAGGGTCTTAGTTTAGTTAAGTTTTTTAAGGGTGGATCTGATGCGATAACGGTTCTCGCACTCGAAAAAAATAAATTAATCGTAAAGAAGATTGTGCCTGCTGAGTATACTGATCGTTTGAGGGTTCAGTACGAATGGCTGATGAAATACAGGAATATGAAATCGATAGTCGGAGTCTTGGGTGAGCAAATCTCAAACGACTATTACGCTATTAATCTAGAATATGATTCGTCTAACGTCCCGTTCTTCGAGCTCGTACATTCAATGTCGTTAAAAAGCTCTAAAGAGATTATTCAGAAAATATGGACTTATGTTTTTTCTAACATATATCAGTTAAAGGCTGAAAGATTTCACGGTTCAGTAAGGGATCGATATGTCGAGGACCGTTTAATGAAGAAAATAAAGAAAGCCATAGAAGAGGATGAGAATTTAGCAAAGGCTATTAAACCTGAACGCATTGTTATCAATGGGGTTGTTTACGATAACTTTTACACTATCATGAACAAGATAATGAACCATAAAAATGCTTGGAAGGATATAGGTACTTTTCGGGAATCTTCGGCTATTCATGGCGACTTAACCATTGACAACATTTTAATTAATCCAGCTAATTTAGAACTACTGATTATCGATCCATCTGACGATAATCAAATAAGAGGTCCAGTCCTAGATCTAGGAAGGATGACTCAGTCGCTAGCGGCTGGCTATGAATTTCTTAATAGCGACGAGAGCCGAGTGGACCTTAGGCTAATGGAAGGTAATTGCTATATAGACTATACAGATCATCGTTCTGCGCGATATATGCAGTTATTTAACTATATGGATAACAAACTTCTTGATAAGTTTTTCACAAAATCCGAACGGTCGTCGGCTTTGTTTCACGCAGGCCTATTCTATTTAAGAATGCTCGCACATAGAGTTCATATCAATCCGACTAATACGTTAAAATATTACGCAGTTGGAGTATCTCTGTTAAATAAGTTCTATCAACAATACGATAAGTAGCGTTATCTTGTTAATCTTTGTGATCTTTTAGATATGAATTAAGTTCTTCTGGAGTACCGAAACAGTAAAAAATTCCTTCAATAAGTCCTATACGTTTTTTTTGATTAATAATTAAGTTATATATTAGCGATACGTAGTATTCCTTCATAGTCTCCGATAGTGGGACGGATAGTAGGCTATGTGCCGCTTCGATAAAATATGATGCCTTAGTAAAAAAGTACGCTCCCATTAGTGCGTGGTTTGATATAGGGTTTTTTTCTGCGGTTCTTATTACGATATTATCTTCATCGATTTCAGCAAAACTGTATCTTGGGTCGGTTGACCTAAAGGATAGTAGTAAGCCATCATACCTACCATCACTAATAGCCTGATTTATTGCTGCAAAATAAGCCTTTGATATAAATGCAATATCACAATCCATAATCACTAGTGGCTGAGTTGGATCTATAATATCCTCTGCTATGAGGCAGGTTTCCACTGATCCCCTAGTGTTGTGATCCAGGACCTTTATTTGTGCTTCTGGTAGCGTGTTTTTTATCTGTTCAGACAAGCCGTATTCATCATCTGTATCTTTACGTATGATGAAAATATACGACTTTTCTCCGGGGTAGGCATCATAAGATGACAAAGCTTTTCTGAACATTGGTCGACCATTAACGTCTATTAATGGCTTCGGTGTAAGATAGCCGGCGTCTCTGAACCTTTGTCCAAGCCCGCCCATTGGTAAAAGGATCTGTAGTTTACTCATTTAGTTTATTTCCTTCGACTCATATTTATTGATTGTATTTATTGCGCGATTCGAAATACCAAGTCGCCACCTGATTAGGTTATATATAGCAATCTTGAATACATTAAAGTTTCTTGCGTTAGTTACCTGATCTTCCTCGCGCCATGTAATGGGTACGTACGAAAAATTTATCTTTCTTCCAATCAGATCTAGTAACAACTCAAAATTAAAAGTTAATTTATCGGCAAACCGTAAGTAACTATTCTTGCTTAGATCTTTTATGGCAAACAAATTTAAGCCCGAGCCAAGATCCTCGCAGTGCCTTAGCGTGACTATACTATAAATGGAGTTAAGGATTTTATTGCCAACAATTCGTTTAATGTCGTAGCCTATTAGCTGTGATTTTTTGTTAAATCTAGACCCTAGAACTGTATGGACCTGTGGATTTTTCTCCACGTAATCTATTAATAAGTTTGCTTCGTCACTTTTTGCTTGATTATCACCGTGTAAAATTATTACATGAGAATATCCATTAGATTCCGCTCTTAAAAAGGCGACTTTATGGGAGCCTCCTAGGCTATAGTTTTTGGCATTTTGTAATATTTTTAGTTTGCCCTTTAGATTATTATTTTTTCTATACTTGAGAAGTGTGCTAACGGTATTGTCGGTACTTATATTGTCGATGACGCAGATTTCGCGAACTCTTGAGGCTAATTTATCATCAATTTCGTCTAACACCCTTGTGATCTGCTTTTCGCAATTATAAGCAGGTATTGCTATCATAATATCTAGTTTTTTATGACTCATAGTTGTATATCTTCTAAATATTTACCGTAACCCGACTTTTTTAACGAATTAGCATGCTGTTCTAGAGTGGTTTTTGATATGTAGCTTTCTCTATAAGCAATTTCTTCGGGGCTGCCGATTATTCGGCCAGTACGACGCTGGATGGCGCGGACGTAATCGGCGGCATCGGTCATACTGTCGATAGTTCCGGTATCTAGCCAGACGTCTCCACGATCGAGCTTAGTAACTTTGAGTTTACCGCGCTTTAAGTACTCAGCATTAACTGATGTAATTTCTAATTCACCTCGATCGCTCGGCTTAACGTTTTTAGCTATTTGAATGACGTCATTGTCATAGAAGTATAGACCAACCACTGCATAGTCAGATTTTGGATTGCTTGGTTTTTCTTCGATTGATATAGCTTTGAAATTATCATCAAACTCAACTACGCCATAACGCTCGGGGTCGGACACACGGTAGGCAAAGAC
>JAAXWV010000203.1 GCA_013334845.1 Candidatus Roizmanbacteria bacterium
GTCATGGTGTACTAAAGACGCACCAAGGCCCCCAGACATAAGACAAGCACTTACATTTAACTTTAGAGCAGCAGATTAAATGTAAATTTTTTTTGGATTACTATGTTCTTTTTGATTTAAACACAACCAAAGTCAAGAAGGTTCAGCCAATCAAACGACATTTCGATCAGGTATTCTTAGTATATGCACTTCTTAGCGTATTATTCCTGCAATTCGACATAACATTCATTTTGGCCATTTTGTCTCTCACTTGATAGACGCAAAAAAGTCAGTCAATTATTAGGCCAGCGAACCAAGAAATAAAATTGTTGGTAGACGTATCAAACGCTTAAGAAGCAGTCCAAACATCTCGCTAATATTTAAATTGAAACGATGGAAAACAATTTACTATTGATTAAAACATTGCAAATTGTAACAATCAAAGTGCACTAATCAAAACCACCCTGGCATGTTAAAGATATATGAAGAATTGTCTTAGATAAGGAAAGCGTTGAATAAAATATCAGCAATTCAATCTGCGCAGCTAAAGCATTTGTATTCGAATAGTAATACTGCACTGCTTACAAGTACAATATTAGCTGGAATTCTTGCTTATATGCAGCGTGAAGTGACTCCTTCGTCAGTAATGCTTCCATGGCTTTCTTTAGTTATAGTAGTGGCGCTTGTTCGGGCTGCACTAAATATTGCATATAAACACTCGCCAGTTGAGGACTATTCCACTAACACCATTCATCTTTTTAGGTTTCGTGCTGGTGTTCTGATTGCAGGGCTAGCGTGGGGATCGGCAGGGGTAGTGATGTTTCCCGCTAACGATCCGCAACATCAGTTATTTCTAATCTTTATGCTGGCTGGTTTGTCAGCGGGCAGTGTAATTTCATATTCGGCTGATCTGGTTAGTGCAATTATCTATTCGGTGTCAGTCATTACACCTATTTTGATTCGGCTATTAATTGCAGGCGACAGCTTTTCTTTGGCGATGAGCATGGCAATTTTGTTGTATCTCGGGTTCATGATTGTAAATTCGCGTCAAAATTATCTTAGCCTATATGAAAATATTGTCTTGCGTTTAGAAGCAATCGAGTTCGAACAAACCGTGAGAGTTAAAAATGAATGGCATCACGCTATACTTGATGGAACCATGGATGGCTTCTGGTTAGTGAACATGCAGGGGAATTTGTTAGAGGTCAACAAGACTTATAGTCTAATGAGTGGTTATAGTATGCAAGAACTCCTAACTATGCACATTTCCGATTTAGAAGTTGTTGAGTCGGCTGAAGAAACTGCAGCGCACCTTCAAAAAATTATGGAAACCGGCGAAGATCGTTACGAGTCAAAGCACCGCCGCAAGGATGGTAGCATTTTTGATGTTGAAATTAGCGCTCGATATCGATTTATTGAAGGTGGGCAGATGGTCGTTTTTCTGCAGGATATTACCGAGCAAAAGCAGGCAGTCGACGAAATTGAACATTTGGCTTTCTATGACCCTCTCACACGTCTGCCTAATCGACGTTTGCTGCTTGATCATATTAAGCGTGCATTAGCTGCGAGTTCACGGGCTGGTAGAGATGGTGCGTTGCTGTTTCTCGATTTAGATCACTTCAAAACCTTGAACGACACGCTCGGTCATGCTTTTGGCGATATGCTGTTGCAGCAGGTGGCTGACCGCTTGACAGCTTGCCTGCGTGAAAACGATACCATAGCTCGCCTGGCACGCTTGGGGGGTGATGAATTTGTGGTAATGCTGGAAGACCTGAGCAATCATCCCCTTGAGGCTGTATCGCAGGCAGAGGTTGTAGCTGAAAAAATCCACTCTTGTCTGAGTCGGCCTTATCAGCTTGCTACACATGAATACAAAGGCACAGTCAGTATAGGTGTGGCCTTATTCAGTGATCATGAATATTCTAAAGAAGATCTGCTGAAACATGCTGATATTGCCATGTATCAGGCCAAGAAGGACGGTCGCAACAGCATGCGATTTTTTGATCCACAAATGCAAGTTGTCATTGATACCCGTGTAAATCTGGAGCGTGAATTGCATATAGCGCTGGAGCAACAGCAATTTCAATTGCATTACCAAATCCAGTTAGATCACTTGGGGAGAGCATTGGGCGCTGAGGCTTTGATTCGATGGATGCACCCGGAACGAGGCTTAGTATCCCCTTTTCATTTTATTCCGCTGGCGGAGGATACCGGACTAATTATACCCATAGGGCAGTGGGTGCTGGATACAGCCTGTAGGCAATTAAATGCATGGCAGCAAGACATACTGACTCGCGATCTCACAATATCGATTAACGTCAGTGCCAAGCAATTCCACCAAGTTAACTTTGTGGCTCTGGTGAAGACTTCAATACAGTTCCATGCCGTAAATCCGATGCTGCTCAAGCTGGAACTGACAGAGAGTATGTTATTCGAGAATATTGAGGATACGATAGATATCATGAATGCACTAGGTGAAATAGGTGTGCAGTTCGCTTTAGATGATTTTGGTACAGGTTATTCATCATTGCAATACCTCAAACGGTTGCCGTTTCATCAGTTAAAAATCGATCAATCATTCATACGTGATATTGTTGTTGATCCTAGCGATAGGGCAATTGTGCGTACCATTATTGCAATGGCAAAAAGTATGGATCTAGAGGTTATTGCCGAAGGAGTGGAGACTCAAGAGCAACGGCAGCTTCTCTTAAATAAAGGTTGTATGAACTACCAAGGGTATCTATTTGGTAGACCAGTTCCGATTGGGCAGTTTGAGGCAGCCCTGCGGTGATGAATGCGCCATGGACTTTTTAGGGGACAAAGCAGACGTTTATTCACTTACTTTGATATTGTGGGTATATTTCTTTGATTATGAATAGTTATCTTTAAATGAGATAATGAGTTCTGTTCATAATATTTTGCATGTATGCAACCCTTCATAAAAGTTTCAATTTCTTCTTTATTAATCATGACCCTGACTATCCTAGCTGGATGCGGCAAAGTGGCTGATATTAAGGAAGTCGAAACCTTCTGTAATAACATTCAAATAGGTTCTGATCATGAGCAGATGGCAATGTCCCTATCTGGCTTGGGTTTAGAACTCCGTACAAGAGCACCGGAAGCTGACCCTGCAATCAGCAATTTATTAAGTAACCCCTATAGCGTTGATGGTGTATTAGTCACCTCCAAAGGACTGGATTACCCCGATGTTGTTCCTGCCTGCCTGATTTACTTCTTCTTCTCCAAGGAACATAAGGGGGCTTTTGGGGGAGCGGCTCGAATCGGCGTTTGGTTTTTGATGATTACCTTCGGAGCGCTGTTCGGATATACCGTTATGAGC
>JAAXWV010000204.1 GCA_013334845.1 Candidatus Roizmanbacteria bacterium
CTTGATATAGATATGTTCCTGATCGAGCCCGATCACCCTGCTTTTCGTCCTGGCGAGAATCCATCGGACAGAATCACCTCCAACAGGTTCCGATGTCAGGGACTCTCCGGGTTCGAGCTGGATATCAGTAATGCGTAAAGGAGCTCTCTAATTATTATAATTTATATAAGCATGTACAAGATCAAGTTGAAAATTTAAGCCCGCTTAACGCCCATAACTTCAATTAAACCAGGATGAATCCGAAATCGAGTCGCTGTTATTTCGAAACGTTTACGCAACTCTCTATAGTTAAACATATACTCGGAACCGCCAAAACCTCTACCACCAGCTCGATAAAAACCTATAAAAGAGTAATCATAGAGTGCTTCTAGAGCTTGTGCGGCAGTCATTGATGCACCAGAATAATGTAACTTATACATATCTTCAAACTCATTTCTATCAAACTGCCATTTTCCAAGTGCTCTTAAGACATCAAGATGCTTTTCGTAATCTGGAAGATGCTTATGCACTTCGTCATCAATTTCTTTCAGAAAATATTCACTATACTCAATTCGAGCATTATGAATATCAATATTATCGATTTTATCTTGACTTTCTTTTAGCTCCGCATCACTGCTGATGCGCTCTTTGTACTTTGCTAATGCACAATTGCAAAACTTGATCATGTCTCGAGGGCGCAAATATGTACGATCACGCATATGATCATATTTAGTTTGATGACTTGGCATCTCTTTTTCTTCATTAAATATTGATGACCAATGCACCAAATTTGATGAATCATCACCAAGCACAATAGCAAATCGTCTTTCCATGAGTGCTTTAAGGGACTTTTGTGTACGCGAAGTATCCCATTCAATAAGGGATACAAAATTTTCAGTCATCTTATTTTTATCTTCAAAGTGAAGACATTCATAAATATCATCTCGAAGAAAAATAACCACAAAAAGCTTAATTCCTAACTCTTTAGCCGCTAAGTTTATATCACGACTCGCAAGTAGAAGCCCGATTAGTCTATTCGAATACTCTGGTGCCTCACGGTCAAATCCGAGATCAAGCTGATCAAAGGCAATGAAATATTTATGTTCTGGATTTAGAGTCCTTAAAACAACGGGAAGAAGAGCACTATTTACTTCTTGGATGATTGTTGGCAACTCATCCACCGGAACTGCTTCTGGAGATATTCCTACTTTGAGTAGCTTCCAATCCAATTCAAAATATGGTTTTAGCTTCAACTTTCTTGTTGGACTAAATACTTGTGTCAAATCGGGGTCTCGACTACCATATGTATCAACGATAAAAGATTCAAGCCTCATCATATCTTTCATCACCCTTTCGTTAATCGGCAGTGATTGATCCTGATTTAAAGCAATCTTAGAGACTGAAAGAAGTATAAGATATTTCCAGCTATGAGTATATTTGTCATTATCTGGAATACCAATGCGAGCTTGCTTTGCATGATACTGCCAAGGATAATCGGAGAATGTATGGCCGTATGAAAAAAAATCATATGATTTTGTTGTAAGAAGCTTTTTAAAGATAGCGGTTTTACCGCTTCCCTTTTTACCGATAATCATATGGCGCCGAAACGATACTACATCACAATATGCTTCATGATCTTCAAACGCCTGAAGTAAAATATCGTCATTATCGGCATCAGTGCCACCGAAATTAGAAACATCTTTAAGAGATTTCATCTTTTCACTCCAAGATTTTTTATTTTTTATAATTTCAAATCAACTTACCCATCAAAATCAAAGTTTATCAACCAACAATATTTTTTTCCATGGCCAATACGCTCTTAGGCGCCTCTAAAAAAACTTATTACCTGTTCTTATTCTTAAATTGGGCGGTGCTCGAAATCCTCATGTACACCTAATTACATTCTGGCTTCTGCGCTCAGTCCGCCTTGCACACGAGCCCGCTCAAGACACTTTTAAGAGACGCCCTATTCTGTTTCCCATGGTACACGATATAAGCTTAAAGTTCTGATGTGCTATTTATGGGAATGAGAAAGTACCTGCCAGCAAAAGTAGGATGGGAAAATGGCTCAGAGGGAAAATAGCTGTCATAACCTATAGGGCACCTCTATTTATTCCTGAGTGATATATCTTTCAAAAAATCAATGACTTAGCGCTCCTTAAAAGTCGAGAAATTCGTATTTTATATCAGTTTTTTTCAATCTGATACTTCTCTGATGAAAAACATCAATCCTCTCGGCCTTTTCGACGAACATTTCCTGCTTGAACGACTCACAAAGCTCAAGGACCCGCTGGTGAAGTTAGAAAAACATATCGACTGGAACATCTTTGCACCTATTCTCGATGTCGTCTTCAGCAAACCTGAGAACAGCAGCAATGCTGGTCGGCCACCGTTCGACAGAGTCTTGATGTTCAAGATTCTCATCCTGCAGAGTCTCTACAACCTCTCGGATGATGCGATGGAATATCAGATCACTGATCGCCGCAGTTTCACACGCTTTCTTGGACTGAAAATCAGCGACCGAGTCCCGGACAGCAAGACTATCTGGAAATTCCGTGAAACCCTTATCCACGAAGAGGTCATAGAAGCCCTGTTTTACCGGTTTAACCAAGCCCTTGATGATCAATGCATCTTTGCCAAGAAGGGACAGATCGTCGATGCCAGCTTCGTTGAAGTTCCACGGCAACGCAACACACGGGAAGAGAACCAGCTGGTCAAGAAAGGTGAGACCCCTGATGCTTGGAAAGCAAAGCCCAACAAGCTTCGACAGAAAGACCGTGATGCCCGCTGGACCAAGAAAAACAAGATGTCTTTCTACGGCTACAAGAACCATATCAAGGCCGACAAGGGCACAAAGCTCATCACCGACTACATGGTAACCGACGCTTCAGTTCACGACTCCCAGGAGCTCGAAACCCTAATCAGTAAAAGCGATGGCGGCCAGACGCTGTACGCAGACGCCGCCTATATCGGACAGGAAGAGGCGATCGAGAGCTGCGGCATGACAAACGAAGTCCATGAGAAAGGCAACAGGTACCATAAGCTCACCGAAACGCAGAAGGCTTCGAACAAAGAGAAATCCCGTTCCCGTGCCAGAGTTGAGCATGTCTTTGGCTTCATGACTAATTCGATGAAAGCCATGTACATCAGAACCATTGGCTACGTAAGGGCGACAGCCAAGATCGGTTTGGCCAATCTGACCTATAACATGATGCGATGCACGCAGCTGAACAAGAAAGTTTATAATGTTTTCCTGTGGGATAACTACGCCCAATAGGTGCTTTCAGGGGGCTTTTCACCCATAAATATGCCAAAGAACTATGTTATTCAGAATCGAC
>JAAXWV010000205.1 GCA_013334845.1 Candidatus Roizmanbacteria bacterium
CGGCTTTGGGTTTAGCTCCTTGAGAGCTTTCCCTGGTGTGAACTTGCCGTTAGTCTTGGCAGCTATTTTAATTTCTTTACCGGTCTGTGGATTCCTGCCTATGCGAGCGGCGCGGTTTACCGCACTAAATGTACCAAAACCTACCAGAGCTATCTTATCTCCATTCTTGAGAGTAGCCATTGTTACAGCGATGAAGCTGTTGAGAGCTTTCTCAGCTTGTGCTTTTGTCAGTTCTGCTCCTTCTGCAATCCTCGCTACGAGTTCAGATTTGTTCATAATTCCTCCAAAACAAGGTTTTTCAAAACGCAGTAAAAGAAATGAAAGGCAAATCTATCTATCTCTATCTCTACAATAGATTTTGGTATAATCAATCAATTTCATAATATTCTCAATAGACCCAAGACAGACACCTTGCTCTCAAAAGTGAAAAAGCAGGCGCTCCTCCTTCCTATACTTTTCAAATGCCGGACAAAAAGGGATGATGGACGCAGGAACAATCAAGAATCCAAAATCCTCCATTATTCGCTTTTTTTCTGAGATAATTTCGAATTTACAAGAGAGCCTAAATGCTCCTTTTCTGGGGTGATTTTCGGCAATGATCAAACCCAGAATGATCAGGAATAGTCTTAAGTTGCAGGTTTGCTTAAATTGTTAAGGTTGCCAGTAACACCCTCTTGATTTTTTTCTTCAAAAAACAACTCTGAAGAAGGAGTTCTCCGGCAGAAATATTCCTGATTTGAAATTGACCTCGTTGTTGAATGATCGCCGGTGTCGGGATATGGTCTGGGAGTTTCGGAAAAGGATGGTTCGGGTGGGGGGAGTTAAGGAGACAACCCTCCATGTTAACTCGTTCAATGCCTTGAAGAACAGACCGGTCTATGACGTGCCGGCTGGATATGGAAGGATTGAAGATTTTAGGCTGATCTTGGAAAAGGAAGTTGCGGTTATTGTTGATGAGCAGCGGCGAGGGGCAGAGCGAGCTCCTGGGCAATGAGTGGGATTGGCAACAAGAATCAGGCACGTGACCAGCAGAATTGTCGGGATCTTCATGGTAGTACGAGCTGTGAAATTTGTCAGCGGTGAAAAACATTTACATGTTATATTTCTATATGAACTGAACTTATCGTGCTGACCATTTTTACACACATGATGAAAGTGTTATACTGTGAGGTACTAAATGATATCAACACCAACGTTTGCGGCGCTTGAACAACGAGTAAAGACCCTTGAGAGGGAGCTGGCCAGCTATAAAACTCGTAACGAATCTAATGGATTAAACCGGCAGCACTTGGAAGATATCCTTAACAATACTAACATGCCCATCTATCTTAAGAATGCCGAATACAAATACGTTTTTGTCAACCACCAGTTTGAACGTGTGGGACATGTGCTCTTTGAACAGATACAAGGCAAGGATGATTTTGCCATCTTCCCTGAGCCTGTCGCGCAGCTTTTTCGCTCCCAGGACGAGGAGGTTGTCGAGCGTCGAGTGTTGGTAGAATTTGAGGAGACTATTTTCCTGCCAGGCGGGGTGCATACATTTTTAACAGCAAAATTTCCATTATTTGACAATCAAGGTAAGCTACAAGCTCTCGGTGGTGTTTGCACGGATATCACCGCGCGAAAGCAGGCAGAAGAAGCATTGCAAAAAGCCCATGATGAATTAGAACAGAGAGTCGCTGATCGTACTGGCCTGCTTAACCAAAGAACTGAAAGACTGACGGAAACCAATGTCGCTCTCAAAATTTTGCTGGAAAAACGAGATGAGGATAAAAAAGAACTTGAAAAACAGATTATGCTTAATATTGAAAAATTAATCTATCCATACCTGGAAAAATTAAAAATGAGATGTAAAGAAGATTTTCAACAAGCTCTTCTCGAAATCATACAATCAAACCTGGATCAGATTACCTCTTCTTTGACTATAAATCATAGGAACTATCTTTCAAACCTCACTCCAAGTCAGATTCAAATTGCCGATTTAATCAAGCAAGGTCATACGACAAAAGATATTGCTTCTCTTTTAAATCTCTCCCCATCAACTATTGCCTGCCACCGGCAAGAGATTAGAAAAAGGCTCTCCTTGACTAACAAGAAAACAAATCTTCAAACGGTTCTCACAACAAACGACTAGATTGTATAGTTGTTGTCTAGATGTTTTTTCCCTATTTCCTATGGCTGTAATTAAACGTACAGTGAAGTAAGTCGTATTCAAATTCTCAAGGCTTTTGCCTTATCCTTCAAGACTGCCCAGTAGGCTAGGTAAAACTATCTCTTACCCAAACCGATAGACCTAAACATGAATTTTGATATGACTGACTATTCTGGGTTTTCAGTTTGTAAGAAAAAAGTAAGACTCTGTTGGTAGGACTCTGCTGGTAGTGTTTTTATTGTCTTGAGCCTTGCTTTCTCTGCACTATTATGGGGATCTGCCTCCTGACATATTTGACCGGCTCATTTTTCCATCCCTGGCAGGGCATTGAGGAGAAATGAGTTGCACAATAGAGAGGCAATTATTGGCTGATGTGAGGGTATGCGTTGTCTCACAAATGCTAAACCAAAAATGGAGGACGTTATGACTGACTACTCTGAGTTTGTGATTTTTTTCTTGGTCCTTCCTGTTCTCGCACAAATAATTTTACCGCTCCTCATGCTCATCGGTTTTGGTTTGGTGCGTGCGGTGTCCTCTACGTTTGGGTGGGAGGAAGCCGGGGTCGGCTTAAAGAAGAATGAAAAAAATGGAGAAGCATTAACGTTAAGCAGGATATGAATTTAGTATGGCTCACTGTCCAGCAGTTGAATGAGTCATAAGACCCGAGGTTGCGTTCCAATTTCCAATGCCCTGCCCAAGATGACGTGAAATAAGAGTTCGTAAACAGATTGCCGGTAAAGCCTGTACACAAAAAATTAACATCAACAGAGAAAATACTTTCCATGAAAATAATGCCGCATAAAGACATCTCGACCAAGTGGGATCTTTATACACCGCAACAACAGACCGACATTCTTGCTGAATTCCGTAAAAAATTTCCCAATGACTATTACTGCAGAACCACCTTATTTGAGTTCCTCAACAAGAAACTCAGAATGAACGAAGACAACAACAAAGTTCTTGATCAGTGAAGCAAATATTTAAAAAATTATTCATGGTGGGCTTTTTTCCCAAGTGGACTTTGTACATGGCACAGGTAATGTATAGAAATCAAAAAAATGAGGTGCTCGATTTTATCACCGGGTAATATATTGGTACATACTTCCTGAGTATCTTTTAGCTGAAGATGTTCAGGAATGAATACTTTATGGTACAGCCCCAT
>JAAXWV010000014.1:0-11202 GCA_013334845.1 Candidatus Roizmanbacteria bacterium
TCGTATGGCTACACAGGCGGCTCTACCCTATCGTCCTGACATTCAGGGCCTGCGCGCCGTTGCCATCATGCTGGTGGTGCTGGCACATGCCCAGACATCGGCTTTTTCAGGCGGCTTTGTCGGTGTGGATATATTTTTCGTTATATCCGGATTTCTCATCACCTCTATTATCATCAAGGATATTCAAGCCGGAAATTTCTCTATTGCCAGATTCTATGAGCGCAGAATACGACGGATATTTCCTGCATTGTTTCCTGTTATAGCATTTACGCTTGTCGTTGGCGCTATTCTTTTGGATGCGATTGCATTCAAAGCATTCGGAAAGAGCATTACGGCCACAACTCTGTTTGCTTCAAATATCCTTTTTTGGAGAGAATCCGGATACTTTGATGCCGCTTCAACAACAAAGCCCTTGCTGCATACATGGTCTCTTGCAGTTGAAGAACAGTTTTATATTTTTTTCCCGTTAATGCTTGTCGCCATTCATCGATTTTTAAAAAGCAGATTTTTCCCATTGCTGCTTGGCGCCACACTGCTCTCTCTTCTTGCAAGTATTTATGGCGTTCAAACCACTCCGTCTGCCGCATTTTATCTGGTTCCTACCCGAGCATGGGAGTTGCTTTTTGGCTCACTCCTTGCACTTGGAGTAATCCCTCGGTTGCAATCGCAAGTTCATCGAAATCTCCTTTCAATCACAGGAATCGGTCTTATTATCTATAGTGTAGTCTTCTATACCGAAAACACGCTTTTCCCCGGAGCAAATGCGCTTGCTCCGGTGTTGGGCGCGAGCCTGATTATCTACAGTGGGATAGGTGGCGGTGCGTTCATCAACGATCTTCTCTGCGGTAAACCGGTTGTTTATACAGGACTGATCTCCTACTCACTCTATCTTTGGCATTGGCCTCTTTTTGCATTTGCAAAATATCTGCTTTTCCGTGATCTGACCCCCCTTGAGGTTGCTGGTATAATCCTGCTAACCGTTATCATTTCTGTGCTTTCATATTCGTTTATCGAAAAGCCGTTCAGAGGCAACCAGCCAATAATTCCAGACCGAAAAAAACTATTTGTTTTGTCTGCAACAGTCATTTTCATCGCATCATCCGTTGGTGGTATAATTGCCTTACAAAACGGAATGCCATCCCGCTACCCAAAAGTAAACGAAGTTATAATAAAAGCTACCAATACGCCTTTTTGGGATGAAGTGCAAGGGTATGAAAAAATTGTTTTGCAAATCCATAACAATAAAACCTTACCGGTCATAGGCTCATCCAAAGAAACGCCGGTTTTTCTTCTATGGGGGGACTCACATGCTGAAGCGCTCATTCCGGCATTTTCAGATCAAGCCAGACAGCACAGGTTATCAGGATTCATAGCAACTCTTGGTGGCTCGCCCCCTTTACTCGGTATTCATCGCAATCCGACTCCCAGTTGGCATATCAACATTCTTGATGTTAATAACGGTGTAGTTGAGTTTATTAAAATTCATCCCGAAATAAAGACAGTTATCCTGACTGCTAACTGGGGAGGGTATACTGACAAGATAAGATCAGCTGTTAATGGAGAAGATACTCATCTCAAAGGCATAGACCTTTTTAAAGCAGGACTAACACAAACAGTACGCACTCTTCTTGCCCTGAATCGCCATGTAGTTATTGTCAGTGATGTTCCAAATCTTGATTTTGATGTTGTAAAGGACTATTATTTTTCGGCAATTTTCAGCGATGCATACAGACCGGTATTAACGCCCACCATTAAGGAGCATTATGAGAAAAATCGCGCAGTGAATGGCGTATTAAACGAGTTGTCTCATTTGTCAGGTGTAACACTGATATCTCCGGAACCACTCTTGTTTGACAAGCGAACCGGCAGGGTAAAAACAATTGAAAACGATAATTTGTTATACAGAGATGGCGGTCATCTCTCAGGGGACGGGGCTCTGCTTGTATCTACAGCTTTTGAAGATCTTTTCAGGAAAATGGCTTATTTAAAATAATCTGCTGCACAAAATCCAAATTATCTCAGAAACCGGCTAAACTATTCAATTTCACAAAACAACAAGGTATCGATGTGCAATTCAGCACTACCTCAGAATATTATTTACTTCTATCGTATAAATGAATATATCAGGTATGTCCGATTTACAATCAGGTAATCTTTCGGTTGTAATCGCTACAATCGGCAGATCAAGTTTATCAGTAACACTCGAGTGCATATCAAACTGGGATAAACAACCAGCAGAGGTTATTGTCGTTCTTCCGAAGGGCAGCTCCTTTGTAATGCCGTCACATGAGTATCACTTTGATTTGCGTGTATTGATGGCTGAAAGTGTCGGTCAGGTCAGCCAGCGAATTTATGGTTTTACCCATGCAAAATATGATCTGGTATTACAGCTTGATGATGATCTTCTTTTAGATTATTCCTCATACTCCGAAATGGCGAAACTGCTGGCGATTGATCCGGAAGCAGCTGTTTCACCGATATTTGTTGATATGGAAACCGGGCAGTGTATGTTTGATGCGCCGTCGGGAAGGTTGGCAGAGATCAAGGATCATATATCATCAATGATTCTCGGAGCAGATCGATGGCCTGTGAAGATGGGCCGAATATCAAAGGCAGGAATTCCATACGGTGTGAATCGGGATTCAATGGATTCCGACTACTTGCAGGTTGAGTGGTTATCAGGTGGTTGTGTCCTGCATCACCGGAAAAATCTGGTTTTATCTAATTATTACCCTTTCATTGGCAGGGCAGCTCTTGAAGATTTATTTCACTCACTCCTTCTTACCCAAAAGGGAGTGAAATTGATGATTTGCAAAAATGCGATTTGCAGAGTTGAAGTTGAGCATAACTTGCCCACCATCAAAACCGTACTTCATGAATACAAATTATTCCATGAATATGTTAAACGCGCTAATTTGTCGTTTGTCAGATTGAGAATATGGCTGCTCCTTTCAATGTTTAGAGCGCTCATGATATCTTTGGCTAAAAAATGAGATGTCAGCTTGTTTTGAGTGATGAATTATTTTAGGCATTTTCTGCTGTATCCTTTGATAATATCACAGGGTATTTCGAATACGCTTTTACCCGGTTTATGGCTGGATGTATGCACTCGTCGGCACAATGCTCAAGTGTATAACATAATTTGCCCATGAAAGTAAAATCCGGAGTTTTATACATCACCTACGATGGACTGCTTGACACACTGGGAGCAAGTCAGATATTGCCGTATATCAAGGGTATTGCCAAAACTCAGGGAGGCATGGTTGTCCTGAGTTTCGAGAAGCCCTCCCGATTTGCACAAGGTCAACATGAGATGATTAATGATCTCAAAAAACATGAAATAAGCTGGAAACCGTTACGCTTTACTTCCGGTTTTGGCGCATTGGGCAAGTTGTGGGATGTTATATGTATGTATTTCTGGGCTCTTATGCTTGCGCGAAAACATGAAGTGAGATTCGTGCATACTCGCGGTCATTCTCCAGCACAGGCAGGTCTGTTTGTTAAACGGCTTTTGGGCCCCCGGCTGATTTTTGACTGTCGTGGTTTATGGGTGGACGAGCGGGTTGACAAAGGCGGTTGGGATATGAGTCGCAGGATGCATCGTTTGCAATACCGATATTTCAAGAGTGTTGAGAGAACGTTATTTACAAGAGCTGACAGGGTAGTTGTTCTGACACACAAAGTGGTTGATGAAGTTGTCAGGCTGGGCGCTCTGCCGCGCTCCAAAATTACAGTTATACCCTGTTGTGCAGATTTTGATCATTTCCCGTTGGCGACACCAAGTCGAAGGGCTAAAGCCAGGGATAAGATTGTTATTCCTCGTGACGCTTTGGTCCTTGGCTACTTGGGCTCAGTGGGAAGAATGTATATGCTGGAGAGTTTTTTCAGACTCTTCCAGCAGGCTGCCGAAAAACGGAGTGATTGTCATGCTTTGGTTATTACACAGGATGTAAAGGAATTATACGAAGTAATGGCAGGTTGTCTTTCTCAGGACTCTCATTCTCGCGTACATGTTATATCAGCCAATCGAAAAGAGGTTCCTGAAGTGCTTCCGGCAATGGATATACTGGTGAGTTTTATTCAACCATCATACGCCCGGATGGCAGCATCTCCTACCAAAATGGCTGAATGTTTTGCTGAAGGAATTCCTGTCATCTGTAATGCCGGTGTAGGTGATGTTGTGCGGCACATAGAAGAGCTGCAGGCAGGTATAATTGTTGATCCCACATCCGAAGCTGATCTGTTAGCCGCTGTGATGCAGTTGGATCGGCTCTGTCATAAGGGGGGGCAGACTTTACGGGATATCTCACGACCATTACTTGGACTGGAGCATGCAGAGAGACAATATCTCTCGGTATACAATTCGTTATAGATACGCATTTCGTTCTGGTTGGTTACGATTACTCAAAAGGATTGGGATGATCGTGTAATCTCTTTTCATTGGACTGTGCCTTATTATTGATAGTAACTTTATTACAAAAAAGGGTTTAAGGATGCTGAACATTGTAATACCTATGGCTGGAGCCGGCTCAAGATTTTCTGCTGCAGGATATAAAAATCCTAAGCCATTGATTCCTGTACACGGGAAGCCTATGATTCAGGTAGTCATCGATAATCTTCGTCCGGTATGTTCGCATCGGTTTATTTTTATTTGCCAGGAAGAACATGTTGAAACCTATGGATTAAAGAATAAACTGAGCACATGGGCACCTGATTCAGAACTGATAATGATTGATGGTATTACTGAAGGCGCAGCATGTACGGTTTTAAAAGCCAGAGATTTGATTAATACCGGAGAGGAATTAATGATTGCAAATTCAGATCAATATGTGGATATCGATATTAACAGTTATTTGCAAAAATTGTCAAAAGAAAATTTGGATGGACTAATTATGACAATGTATGCAAATGATACAAAGTGGTCATACGCTGTACTTGGGGATGATAATCTTGTTAAAAAGGTCGTCGAAAAAGAGGTTGTTTCAAATGAGGCTACAGTGGGAATTTATAATTTCAGACAGGGCAAAGATTTTGTTGAGGGAGCAGAGAAAATGATTGCACTCGATATGCGAGTTAATAATGAATTCTATGTTGCCCCGGTTTATGATATGCTTGTAGAAAAAAAGGCTCGTATCGGTATTTTTAATATCGGCAGTGTTGGTAATGGTATGTACGGTCTTGGTACTCCGGCTGATCTGGAATATTTTTTGGAACAACCGGTGTCAACCAGATGTTAGCACTATGAAAATATTATCCCATAGGGGCTACTGGATTGAAGAAACGGAGAAAAATACTAAAACAGCTTTTCTTCGTTCGTTCGGGCTTGGATTTGGCACAGAGACGGATGTACGGGACTCGAATGGAAATCTGGTTATTTCACACGATCCGCCAACTGGCACAGAAATGAAATTCAGAGAATTCCTGTCGTTATGCCCGGACGGTATAACTCTCGCACTCAATATTAAGGCAGATGGTCTTGCGGAAAAAATCAAAGCGGATTTATCCCTTTTTCCGCTAATTGACTGGTTTGTTTTCGATATGTCTATTCCTGATATGAGGGGGTATATTAAAGATGATAATTCCGTATTTGCTCGAATGAGCGAAGTGGAATCCGTTCCGCCATGGATTGAGAAATGTGATGGAGTATGGCTTGATTCGTTTGAAGATTTATGGTATGATGTTAAAACTATTGATAGTATTTTAAGTATGGGGAAAAAAGTTTGTATTGTTTCACCTGAATTGCATAAAAGAGATTGTCTGGATTTATGGGATATGTTGAAGAAAATCCCTGAATTTGTGAATAATAATCGATTATATTTATGTACTGATTATCCTGAAAAAGCAAAATTATATTTCGGAGTATAGTGATGATAAAAGCTGTGATATTTGATATGGATGGTGTTCTTGTAGATGCTAAAGAGTGGCACTATCAAGCACTTAATAAAGCATTGGGGTTGTTTGGTCTCGAAATATCAAGATATGATCATTTGACAACTTTTGACGGATTGCCTACAAAAATAAAACTTGATATGTTGAGTGTGGTTAGTGGTTTACCCACAAAACTCCATCCATTTATCAATGAAATGAAGCAACAATACACGATGGATTTGGTATATCAGTATTGTAAGCCGGTGTTTGTGCATCAATATGCATTATCTAATTTAAAGTCACTCGGATATCGCCTTGCTGTAGCATCTAATTCAATTCGCAATACTGTTGAAGTAATGATGCAAAAAGCTGATTTGCTGCAATATCTTGATCTGATATTGTCGAACCAGGATGTCGTGCATGGGAAGCCATCTCCCGAAATTTATGTTAATGCCATAGAAAAACTTGGAATATCTCCGGGTGAAGCCCTTGTTGTTGAGGATAACGAAAACGGAATCAAGGCTGCGCTTGCATCTGGTGCTCATTTGCTTAAGGTAGACAAAGTTGAGGATGTTACCTTGCATTCGATTATGAATACCATCGACAAGATAAATAAAGGATAAAGTATGAATGTCTTGATATTAGCTGCAGGAATTCCTGCTTTTCAGGTAGGGGGAGAAAAATTCCCGCTTTTTCTTACAGAAATTGAAGGGTCTATTCTACTGCAAAAAATAGCCGATCAATGCAAAGGAAAAAAAGATGCAAAACTAACATTCATATTTAATCGTGAAGACGTATCGAAATATTATCTGAGTGATATCTGCAGGATGATTGATGAACATGCGAATGTTGTTTCCATGGAAGGAACTTCTCAGGGCGCTGCGTGTACAGCACTTTACAGTGTTATCGATTTTGACCAGTCAGAAAGTTTATTGCTTATTAATGCCAATCAGTTTATTGACCTTAATCTGAGTGATGAAATTACTTATTTTGAGCAAAGTGATGTTGATGCCGGACTTTTTGTTTTCGACTCAACCCATCCCCGTTATTCATACGTCAGAATAAATGAAAATAATATCGTTATTGAGGCTGCTGAAAAACGTCCTATAAGTCGACTCGCAAATACAGGAATATTCTGGTTTAAAAAAACAAGCGATTTTGTGTATGCTGTTGAGCAGATGATCAGAAAAAATGCCTCAGTCGATAATATATTTTATGTTACACCGGCGTTAAACGAACTTGTTCTGATTTCAAAAAAAATTCTTGTGAAGGAAATTGAAAGAGCAGCATATCATCCGTTAAAAACAGAAAAACAGCTTAACGAATTTGAACAATCAATGGAGCATAAAGCTTGAAAATATATCAGTTATCAGAAATGGTTAAAGGTTGGTTTGTGGGGGGATTTACCCCATCCGCCCTGAAGACAGATGCTTTTGAAGCCGGATTGAAAATCTACAAGTCAGGTGATTCTGAGCAGGCTCACTTTCACCAGATTGCAACGGAAATAACCGTGATTGCAAGTGGAAGAGTGAAGATGTGCGGAAAGGAGTGGGGGGCTGGTAGTATTATTGTGCTTTCTCCAGGAGAAATTACCGATTTTACTGCTATTGAAGATACTCACACAGTCGTAATAAAAGTTCCTTCAGTCGCAGACGATAAATATGTTGTATGACTGGTAAAAATCAACCATGAAAAAAATTATTCTTTACAATCCGCATCTGGATGATTTTTTAGGCGAACCTCCGCATTTTCGTTTGCTCCAGAGACGCCCATTGAAGAAATACGGTTTTTTAATCAATGCGCTGATAAAAGAACAAAAGGAGTTATTGGTAATTATCGATGGTACTATGTCCTGCTTTATAGCACCAATATATTTCAGGAAAATCCCGAAATATATTAGAACTTTAATATCTCTTATAGAGTATAAGGTTTGGGTTAATCTGAATAAAATAGAGAGAATAAAAAGAATCCCCGTCAGTTCTGAATGTATTGAAAGATCCAGCCTTATTGTATTTTCATATAAGGCTGCAACAGGGAATTTTATGCTTCGACAGGACCTCCTTAATAAGTTTGGGGATGTATATTTTCATTTGAGTCACTATTTTGTCTCTACAAATGAAAAATCACAAAATATAAAGAAGATTAAAAACGCATGGTTGGCAGGTGATTCGGATCTGTCAAATAATGATTATTTTAAGACATATTTCTCGTGGTATAAAAAAGAATTTATAACCCTTCCTTTTGCAGTTAAATCAAGATTTGCAGACAGAACCCCTTTATTCAAAAGAGAGTCTCGTTGTGTGGCTACGGGTAGCGTGCATAATCTACTTCAGGAAATGCCGACAAGTGTATATAAAGATTATATAGCACAAACCGGATTTGATACGTATCATCCTTTACGCAAAGAAATATATGAAAACAGGGATAAGATATCCCGCTATATAGAATGTCTGGTTACTCCATATAGAACCTATCTTGCATCGTCTGTATTTACTGACTGGATAAGTCATTATTTTGTCGCACAAAAAAAGTACTTAGCTCTTGATATCGTTGAGATCTACAATAAATACAAATTTGCAGTCATAGGTGAAGAAGCGTCAGGTTTTCCGGCATTAGGCATGTTTGAGGCAATGGCATGCGGTTGTATAGTGTTTGCAGATTCAAAAAGGTTAAATGGTCTTGGTTTTGAAGCAGATACTCATTACATCCAATATGATGGTTCATTAAAAGGACTTCTTACGGCAATATCTTCGACAGTTGATCGCCAGGACCTTGACCTGATCAGTTCTGCTGGAAAAAATATAATACAGTTAATGTTTTCAGAGAGTAAGGTTGGCTCGTCCTGGATTGAAAAGATTAATTCATATTCGAAATAATATGCAGCGAGCTTGTTGTGTTCTTTTTAACAATACTTATGCCTCTTGATTATGTTTATGCATGGAGCTGAAAATATAGATATATTGAAGGATTCATTATGTGCGGACTGACCGGATACTGGTCGCCAAAAACTCTTTTGGAGCCCTCTTCCATTATAGAGTCCATGACTCAAACTCTTTTCCATCGAGGTCCTGATGCTGGTTCAACATGGTTTGATGTATCAGCAGGTATCGCATTCGGACATAGAAGATTAGCTGTACTCGAGCTGTCAGAGAATGGTGCTCAGCCAATGCATTCAGCATGCAGGCAGTATGTGCTCATATTTAACGGTGAGATATATAATCATCTTTCACTTCGGGCTGAATTATCAAAACAAGGTATTGTTCTACAATGGAGAGGGCATTCAGATACGGAAACTTTGCTTGCTTGCTTTTCAGCCTGGGGCGTTAAACATACTCTTCAGCGATGTGTCGGCATGTTTGCTTTCGCTTTATGGGACAAGAAGGAGAGAAGTATTACCATTGCACGTGACCGATTCGGAGAAAAGCCCCTTTATTATGGTTGGGTAGGTAGTGGTTGTGAACAAACGTTTGTTTTCAGTTCGGAACTCAAAGCATTGCGGGCACATCCGTGTTTTAATAATCCTGTCAATCGTGGTGCACTGAGTTTGTATTTAATGCACTGCGTTGTTCCAGCACCTCATTCTATATATGAGAATATCTTCAAGCTTCTTCCAGGCGCTATTTTGACGTTGAGTTATGATGATTTCGCTGAAAGAGCAGTTCATACCGAGCCGTACTGGAAGCTTACCGATGTGGTTCATCAAGGAATGGTTGATCCGGTTCGCTGCGAAAAAGATGCTTTATCACTGCTGGATTCGACATTGCGAGAATCTGTAGCACTTCAGGCTGAAGCAGATGTACCTTTGGGGGCATTTTTATCAGGAGGTGTAGATTCCTCTACAATTGTCGCAATGATGCAGGTACAGTCAGACCGTCCGGTACAAACCTTCACGGTAGGATTTGATGAAGCCGGATTTGATGAGTCTCCCCATGCATTGGCCGTCGCTAAACATCTTGGCACTGATCACCATGAGATTCGCGTGACATCGAAAGATGCAAGAGATGTAATTCCGCTTCTCCCTCGTTTATATGATGAACCTTTTTCAGATAGTTCACAAATTCCTACCTATTTGGTTTGCAAGGCTGCACGTCAAAACGTCACAGTCGTTCTTTCAGGTGATGCCGGTGATGAACTGTTTGGGGGTTATAATAGATATTTCTGGGCTGGAAGTATCTGGAATAAAATAGCATGGGTTCCTCCGGCCATGCGACAGGTGTTTGGTCAGATGATACAGCAGCTCCCGATTGAAACCTGGGATCAAATAGGAAATAAGATGCCGGGTATGCATGGCATTGCAAGACTGGGTGATAAGGCACATAAACTGGCATATCGCATGAAAACGGTCAAGAGTCTTGATGACCTTTATAAGAGTCTTGTCACTGAATGGCCGGCGAATTTTGATCTTGTAAAGGGTAACAAGCCACTTGCTTCACAACTCGATAACCAGGACCTTGTTTCAGGCCTCAGTGATGCGGAACATCGAATGATGCTATGGGATAGTCTTACCTACCTGCCTGATGACATTTTAACAAAAGTTGACCGCGCCGCAATGGGTGTAAGCCTCGAAACGCGGGTTCCTTTTCTTGATCATCGAGTCGCAGAGCTGGCCTGGAGATTGCCACTTAATATGAAGATCAGGGATGGGGTAGGCAAGTGGGCACTGCGGCAGGTTCTTTATAATTATGTACCCCGTGAGCTGATTGAACGCCCGAAAGCAGGGTTCAGTATTCCTGTCGGGCAGTGGTTACGCGGACCTCTTCGTGACTGGGCAGAAGCCTTACTTGATGCAAAACGACTTGAAAAGGAGGGTTATCTTAATCCGGCCCCAATTCGTGAAATTTGGCTGCAGCATTTGAGCGGTCGTTATGATTGGACGGTCCGACTCTGGAGTGTACTGATGTTTCAGGCCTGGCTTGAGGAGAACCGATGACAATCTACTGGTTAATGTTACTCGTTCCAGTGCTTGCCGGCTTAAGTCCATGGAAAGCAAAGGGGACATTGCCTCAGGTACAATGGTTATTATACGGCCTCTTTCTTCTTATAATAATTGGTTATCGTCATGAAGTAGGGGGAGATTGGAGTGTCTATATCGAAAATTACAGAGGGCTTCAGGGGCTTAGATTTTTTGAAGCATTTACATTATCTACTCTTTCCCGAGACATAGGGTATGATTTATTCCATTGGTTTTCGCTGAATTATCTCAATGGTATCTATTCCACTAATCTCCTCTGTTCGGGTATTTTTATTGCCGGATTGCTTCGGTTGTGTAAGTATATGCCTGTACCATGGATTGCTTTAGGCATCTCTATTCCCTATCTGGTCATTGTTGTGGCT
>JAAXWV010000014.1:11212-12963 GCA_013334845.1 Candidatus Roizmanbacteria bacterium
AGGCCTCAGCTATTGGCTTCGTGATGTGGGGTCTGGTTGATTTGATGAACGGCAAGACCTTAAGGTTCTATGTGATGGTTTTTCTTGGATTACTTTTTCATAAGACGGCATTGTTTATACTTCCTATAGGATTTCTTTATGGGAATTCAATTCGGAATGTGAAGGATCTGGCTATATTTATCTTGTTATTTGCCATCTCTTTTGTTGCTTTTCTTATTGACCGGATTGAAGGTCTGATGCATTATTATGTTACTGATACAGGAGGTATGGAGTCGTCAGGAGCTGTCATCAGGGTTCTGATGAATATTGTTTCTGCACTGGTTTTTCTCTATTTCAGAAAGGCCTGGGTTAAACAGTACAACGATGAGAGATTATGGGTTATATTTAGTGTTATAAGTCTGATTATGTTACCGCTTACCTTTGTCATTTCTACTACTATTGACCGGATGGCTCTCTACTTTCTTCCAATGCAGTTGGTCGTCTTGTCCAGAGTACCGCTTTTAATTATAAATAGATATCAGCGAACCTTGTTTGTGCTTTGTGTTCTCTTTCTTTATACAGGAGTACTCTTTGTGTGGTTTAATTTCGGCAACTACTCCAGTTCGTGGATGCCTTATCAGAATTATTTATTCAATTGAGATGTGTATAAAAACATGGATCAATTTACTTGTCCATATCAAAGTCGGACCTTTTTATTGTACTGGTATTATTCCTTCCAAAATTAATTACTTCTCAACTTTTCGAACATTCCAGATGCATTTCTGAGAAGTTAAGGCAGGATAATAGATGGAATAGAAAATATAACACTGATTTATTTTGTCACTTTCTCATCTGAAAAATTCACTTCTCATTTCCTCATGCTTTCCAGAGAATTGTAAGGCGTGACTATACAGCGTACTCAAAAATCGGAACATTCAAGTATTAGCTCGTTTATGAGTAAACCTTTAAATTTGTCTACCGGCATTCGCAACGCGCGTAATGTTTTGCATTATCTTTTCGGCGAGGGGACCATAACTGATTTATCTATTATTCTGAACGGACATCGCCACAACTCTTCTCGTGGCGTTGTTTTTTTTGTAGACAATTATTTTGAGAAGCATGCTCTTCCCGAAGGCTTCGGTGCCTTCACTTCAGGCGATAAGATTATTTTCGTTGATACCTCTGATGAGCCCACCACATCTTTTATGAATTCCATGCGTGATAAGGTGGTTG
This sequence comes from Candidatus Roizmanbacteria bacterium, assembly GCA_013334845.1. Classification (GTDB taxonomy): domain Bacteria; phylum Patescibacteriota; class Microgenomatia; order UBA1406; family GWC2-37-13; genus JAAXWV01. Next base: position 12,425 of record JAAXWV010000014.1, read on the forward strand.
CAGCATCTGCTGAGCTTCCCTGTGCTATTGTTGGCATAGGAGGCGGAATTACGATGGACGTTGCCAAGGCGGTATCAAATCTTCTGGCAAACGGCGGGAATGCTGAGGATTATCAGGGTTGGGATCTCGTCCGGGTTCCTGGTATTTTCAAGGTTGCTGTTCCGACACTCTCGGGCACCGGGGCAGAGTCGACGCGCACATGCGTGATGACCAATACATCCAATGGATTGAAACTCGGGATGAATAGTGATTTTACTGTTTTTGACCAGATTATTCTTGACCCCAACCTGACGCGTACTGTTCCGCGCGATCAGTATTTCTATACAGGAATGGACGCTTACATTCACTGCATGGAGTCACTCAGCGGATCATATCGAAATGCCATAGGAGATGCCTATTCCGCCCAGACCATTATGCTCTGCCGCGATCTCTTTACGGGAGAGGATATGATGTCCGATGAGAATCGCGCAAAACTGATGGTTGCATCCTACCTTGGCGGTTGTGCCATTGCTACCAGTTATGTCGGAGTTCTCCATCCG
>JAAXWV010000206.1 GCA_013334845.1 Candidatus Roizmanbacteria bacterium
TTAAAATTGCATGCTGTAGTTGCTTAGAAAATTGGTTGACATCGGGATGCAACACCAATTTTTTCACAGCGATATCAAGAATGCTCCTATCGCGTTCCCAGCCAGGCCAGGTCAGGAGCGTATCAAACAGGTAATCGATAACATCGGAAGAACTTACAACATCTTCTACACAAGCATCAATAGCATATGCCACGGCTGAATACATATACTCTGAGAATTCATATAAAGCCCATTCTTTTGATGCGTCTTTAGGACTTTTATACTCTTTCAGCAGGTTCTTTTTAGCAAAATTCGCCGGACCACTCTCCCCGATAATCGTAATAATATCGGTCTGCCATTTAACAAGCACACGGTCAGCCCCAGAATATATATTGAGTTGCTTAGCCGTATATTCAGTAATCTCTATTTTGGGTAATTTTTGTACCCAGTTCTGGTGTAGAGTCCATACCAAACCTTTTATAACCCTTGCCCTTGCCACGGCAACGTTACGAAAAAGGTATTCTGCAAATCTTTGATTATGAACGATATCACTCTCCCAGCAAAGCCATTTTATAGCAGTCTTATCAATCTCGGAAATATTTCCTTCACAGTATGTTAACCAAAGCTGTCTGTATTTTGGTCGTAGTGACTTGGGGGCTACGGCGACAAGCATATTGCTTTCAAGTTGTGCAATGATGCGCGTAATCTTAGGGAAATAATTCTCATCAACCTTGTGAACCTGTTGCCTAACGGAATTTTCTAATAGACGAGACAATCCCTTCAGTCCCTCCAATGCAACTTGCAGTTCAAACATTAGTCAACTGCTTTTGAAGTTTGTCACCACCAAATGAGCGGACCCTAATCTTAAAAACCACCCGCCTGCTCATTTTCGCACTACTCATTAAATCCTGTTTCCCTCGGCCACTTGCAGACAGTACTCGCAGGAAGTAGTCAATCTTTTCGTGCTCACGACCCGCCGTTTGACGTTCTAAAATGTTTATTGACTCACTCACAACCTCCATCGATCTGAATTGGCTAAGTTTAAGGTTATGCGTATCACTACCGGAAGCATCAGTATGACCTTCAACGACGACTGAACTGATGTCATCCCGAAACTCTTTATCGTAAATGATATTGGTTAGTCTTGGAATAAACCCAAGAAGAAAATCTTTGCCATGAGGAGGGATTTCAAAACGATCTACCCCAAATTCCAGCAACCCCTC
>JAAXWV010000207.1 GCA_013334845.1 Candidatus Roizmanbacteria bacterium
GATCAGATTTTACTATAACGCCCTGAACAGCGTAATCTTTCAACTGCTGCTGTAATTTCCCTAAAATCATTGACCGAGTCCCTTCACTTGCTTCGAAGGCGTTATTCATGAACGTGCATAAAAGCAGAATAAATATGACCGCTAGTGAGGTCATCAAATCCGTAAATGAATTCGCTAGTCCTGAATTGTTATCTTCATCCATATTTACAGCTATTTAATCAGCTTGTTTTTTATGGTGCTGATTTCTTCTACAAGATCTTCTAAATCCTCAAGTTTTTCAGTCAACCCTTCTATTGCAGCACCTAATTGGCCTACAGCATTGGCCACATGGTCATTAGCTACTGTAACGGTTTTATTAAAATGGTCCTGAGTAGCACTTGAGAATTTTTGCAGATTTTGTGATATATCAGAAAGTACATTAGCTGCACTTGCCTCAACTTTTTCGAAAATCTCTTGGTAATTCACCATAGATGTTTCAATATTTTCCCATGTTTTGACCTGTAATGCTTGTGAGGCGTTCAGTTCCGCCACCTCTTCCGCTGCTAGTTCAGCAACCTTTTTAACAGACGCTTCCGTTTCCCTCATTTTTTCAACTGAATAAGTGAGAGATTCCATTGCCAGCTTTACATCTCCAGCAACGTACCTCATCCCTGCATTGATTTCATTATACCCTGTAACATATGTACCGAACTCCTCTACAGCTTTATGAAGCGTCTCTTTGAGTTGATCAACTCTATCCAGTTGTCCTTCATGCCTGCTCAAGACTTCCATAAACTTCTCAACGCTTTGCTTGTTTAGTTCACCGACTTTTGTCATGATGCCATCTGCTGCAAGAGATGATGTTGCCGCAGACCCCTCAATGGATTTTTGCATTGCATCGCTCAGACCAGCAAATCTTGTTTCTATGGTTGACATGGATGCATCAAGATTATGAACCATCTTCTTAAGCTCCTCAGAGCCCTCACTAAGCTGACTTTGTGTTGAAACCTTCGACAATTCAATCAGCTCCTTTAGCGCGTCTTGTGTCCCTGTAAACTGAGAATTCATTCCTCCAAGTATCTCAGCTGTATGCCCAATCTGCGTAACTACATTGTTGAATTGGTCTTGAGCGCTACCTGTTAATGATTTATTAAACTCCTTACTCATCTCTTTAATTGAGGAAGCTAGTGAATCCTTTAAGTCTTTCAGCAATTCCTCAATCTTACCGGTTATAACGCCATGCTCTGACTCTTTCGCATTTTTTAGAACACCCAAAAGCTCAGCCTGTGACCCTCGAGTTAGCTCCTTAAGCTCATCAATCGCAGCTACAACCTTACCAAGTATTGGGGTCATACTCTCGGTAATATTAGATCTCAGACCAATCGATAAGTCAGAGTTAAACGACCTAAATGCTGCATCCTGGCTTTTCATAGTCTGACAAAGCTCATCAAGAAAATGGGCATCTGTCCGAACTGGAAAAAGTGTATCCATGGAATCTATGAAAGAGAGCCTGTAGGAGTTCATCTGATAGAAGACACTCTTTTCAATGAGCATAAAAATTGAAGCGGCAAAAAGAGCTGCAATTGAGGAGATAAACTTCCCGGAAAGCCCCCCAATAAGACCCTCAAGACCGTGGACCTTGTTATCGAGGATTTTAACATCTAACAAACCGATAAGAATAGCCATAAACGTAACAAGAAGGCCTATACCGGTAAGTATGCCAGGTAGAGCAACAAATCGGGACTTGTTAAAGCCCGGACCAAAAGAAAGGTGTTCACCGTAAAGGCTTCCGGCAGAACATGATGCCCATACTTGCGTTCTATCATCACCACCGTCTAACACCCTGCGAATTAATTTGGCTTTAAATATACGCCACGGAAAAGTTAGAGCAGGACTTTCTTCAAACATTTTATCCAACCGGCCAATAACAAGAGCATCACGCCCATCGCTCCCTTTTATTGAAAACTTTTCTGCAAGTTCATTGATTGTTTCAATGGCCTTGACCAGTGCGTTTCGATTTCTCTCTTTTAAACGGTAGAGGTGATATAATTCGTAACCAGGCCATAATATCAATAAGACTGCTG
>JAAXWV010000208.1 GCA_013334845.1 Candidatus Roizmanbacteria bacterium
CCACGTGGCTCGGGCCGCCTGCGTCGTCGCCGCTGCAGTGGCACTGGCAGCCTGCTGGGTTGCTCGGGCAGCATGCGTCGCCGCCGCCACTGTGGCACAGGCAGCCTGCTGGGTTGCTCGGGCAGCATGCGTCGCCGCCGCCGCAGTTGCACAGACCGCCTGCATAGTGGCCGCAGAGCTCGCACTGACAGCCTGTGAAGTCGTGAACTTCGTGCTTGACGTGGTCGGGTTCATCATTGAGCTTATACTTAGTATTCCGATCAGTCCAGAATTAACGAAGAAAGAATTACATCACATTGTCCACTCCGTCAATACTTTTTATGAAAAGAACTAAGCTATCAATTGTAGTGCCCGTCTATTATAACGAGAAAAATATACCGGTTACCTTCAAACGGCTTCATGCGCTCGCAACTTCAATAAAGAATATGGATATTGAATATGTGTTTGTGGATGATGGCTCTGGCGATAATTCCTATCAGGAACTCCTCAAACTGCGAAAACACTTCCGAAGCGTAAAAGTAGTAAAACTCTCACGAAACTTTGGATCTTTCAATGCGATTCTTGCCGGTCTTCACTATGCAACTGGCGATTGTATTGGCATCATATCGGCAGATCTTCAGGATCCACCCGAGCTGTTTATTGAGATGGTAGACCAGTGGCGCCAGGGTAAGAAGACGGTGATGGCAGTGAGGAAAAACCGTCAGGATCCATTCGTTTCCAAACTACTGTCGAATACATTTTATTGGCTTATTCGAAAATTTGCGATCCCTGCTATGCCAGCAGGCGGATTCGATTTTGTACTCATCGACAGACTGGTAAAAGACACTCTCATTCGCATGAATGAAAAAAATACCTCGCTTATGGGGCTTATTTCCTGGCTTGGCTTTGAAAGCGGAATCGTGTATTATACCCGGACAAAGAGAGAAATCGGAACATCACGCTGGAATCTATCCAAAAAGTTTAAATACTTCGTAGACACCTTCACCGCTTTTTCCTATTTTCCCATCCGCGCCATTTCAACCCTCGGTTTTATTATTGCAGTTGCCGGTTTTATCTATGCAGCTTTTGTTTTGTTCAATAAAGCTGTTTTCGGCATAAGTGTACAGGGATGGACGTCGATGATTATTGTAGTTCTGGTTATATCGGGAGTTCAATTGACGTCGCTCGGTATCATTGGAGAATATCTCTGGAGGAATATAGATGAGACAAGAAAACGACCCAACTTTATTGTCGATACAGTACTAGAATAAGCTACTTCCAGGCTACAAGGATAGCTCCCACTACGATGAACCCTAGTCCGGCATAATTCCAGGGAGAAATCGGTTCCTTGAGGAAAAATACTCCGTACACAAATAACAGCACGTACGATAAACTCAAAAGCGGGGATGCGACATGGAGGGGAAACTTCTGCAATACGAGCAACCATAATAATGATGAAAGACCATAGAGTACGAACCCACCCAAAACGAGAGGCGAGAAAAGGGTTTTGAGTATTCCCGCGAGCTGAAAGGTAAAAGGCTGTGCCTGAATACCCCGTTTCAGGAGGATTTGGCCAATCACTGCCAGCGCAATAGAGCTAATAAAAATCACATACCGCATAGAGCCTATATTTTTGTAATCACAAACTTAATCGAGTTAAGTTACATAACGATACAGAATTGCGTTATCTATACATCTATTGTATCGATAAAAGTATAAGGTGACAAGTATTTGTCTTCAATAGGGCATGGAGGATTTTGCTTCCAAAACTGCTTCATAGAGCGCAAGATTAGCAGCACTTAGGGATGTGATCGCACTGCAATTACGGTAGTTATTATTAATTGCCCGATTTGCTGCTATTTTCAATAACTCATGCACTCCCACAATAGGGTGTATGTAATTGTTATCTGCATCTTGATTCACTGGTTCTATTAATTCATATTTAACAAATCCCTTCTCTCTATCAATAGACCAATGAATACTATCCAGTGATTGGGATTCAAAACGACATATAATTACTTCTTCGCGGCGTGTATTTAAGGAAGCATATCTTATTGAGCCACTCATTAAGTCAAGTAATTGTGTGTCAGAAAAATCTACATTGCCAAATAATTGCTGAATCGTTCCTTTGGCAACGCCTCGGTTATGTAGTTAGTTTAAATGTTGAGATCTCATTGCGCTTTCATAATCGTCCACCGTGCCCGGTAGCTTTTCGCCTGTTGAAGTCCTAAAAACACCACCCTTATTAATCATTGATGTTGCCATTTTTAATGTAGATTGTAGAAGCTTGCGTCCATTCTTCAATCTAAGCTCATTAACCTCAACACTTGATGTTGAAGCCTCTAGTTGTTGTTGTACTTGACTGGCGGTGACAGCGCCTTGTGTAATGGCATATATTAAACCTCCATCATCACTAGAAGGAGCAAGATATGAGTATCCCAAACAAGGATATTGTTTTCTATCTTGATCATTAGATTGAGAACCCATGTTCACTAGTAATGGTGGTGCTATTTCGGCTGGCATAATTAAGAGAATTCAATGTGCGTATTATATCACATTTTCTCTATTATTATGTATTGTCTTCGTATCTTTTTATATCTGCCTCGACCATCATCTTTATGAGCTCCTGAAAATTGACTTTGGGTTTCCAGCCAAGCTGTTCCATCACCTTGTTCGGTCTGCCCTGAAGATGAGGCACCTCTGCCGGTCGTTTGAAGCGGGGATCAATTTTTACATATTTTTCCCAATCTTCAATTCCAGCAGATGCAAAAGCAAGCTGCACTAGTTCTTTTACCGAATGGGTTTCGCCAGTAGCAACCACATAATCGTCCGGTCTTTCCTGTTGAAGCATGAGATACATTGCCTCCACATAATCGCCTGCAAAACCCCAGTCACGCTCTGCATCAAGGTTTCCCATCAGGAGTTCGTTTGCCAAACCGTGTTTAATCTTAGCCACACCATCAGTGACCTTCCGCGTTACAAACTGAATTCCTCTCAATGGAGACTCATGGTTAAACAAAACGCCGTTACTGGCATACATGCCGTATGATTCACGGAAGTTCACAGTCATCCAGTAGGCATACACCTTTGATACGCCATAAGGGGAACGGGGATGGAACGGGGTCTTTTCATCCTGAAAGCCGTTGACTTGTTCAGTTCCAAACATTTCACTTGTTGAAGCCTGATAGAATTTGGAAAGCGGAGAGAAGGTTTTGATCGCATTTAATAAATACAAAACACCCATTGAATTAATCTCAGTGGTGAGCTTTGCCTGATCCCATGAAGAGCACAATCGTTTGTTGGC
>JAAXWV010000209.1 GCA_013334845.1 Candidatus Roizmanbacteria bacterium
GAGGAGAAGCGCTATAAGACCTGCGCTAATCTGACCATCTCTGATGGCTCTCCAGCTTCTGTCTCTTGCGTGCTCAATAGCTCATCATATACTTTTTCCATCTTTAATCTCTTCATTAAATCTTTCGTACATCAAGATATTTGCATCTACTGCCATTCCTATCGCAAGGATAATAGCCGCTATTCCACTGAGTGATAATGCATAGTCAGACAACTTAATCAAACCGAATAATAATATGAGGAATGAACCCAAAACCAAACAGGTAAGCAACATCCTTTTGAGGTCGTACATGAAGAGTATCAATACCGCGATAGCGATGAATCCAGCAAACATTGCTCGCAATGCTCATGTGAATGCATTGTCTCCAAGTGTAGGACTGATCTTCTCTTCCTGCATGAGGATAAGCGGCGCTGGTAATGCTCCATCATTGAGGGCATCTGACAATTCTTTTGCGCTTTCTATCGTAAATGATCCATCGATCTGAGCACTTCCTCCACATATCTTAGTCTGTATATTTGGCGCAGTAAGGAGATTTCCTCATACGAAGATGGCCATAGGTTTGCCGATATTCGCTTCAGAGATATTACAGAATATTTCCTTTCCTTTGTCATCCAAGTTGATTGCTACGACTGGTTCTCCCATCTGTGAAGTACTCGTGTTAGCAAACTTGAAGTATGCTCAGTTCAGGATATTGTTGTCTTTGTCTGTTGCAGATATCCAGCTTTCATTGTTGTTTACAAATACATCTTCAAGGGTGTAGAGCATGGCAATATTGCCTGATGTATCTTTCCCTTCTCCTCTGTCTATCAAACGTACCATGGTAAATCCATTCAATTTCACTGATCCACCTGTGGTTCACACTGCACCTTGATTTGAAACTGTGGTGTAGGTACCTTCCAACAATTTGCTGTAGAGTTTTCCTTTCTCCATCTTGTCCAATACTGATTTGTTGTTTCTATAGAGTTCTGGCAATTGGTCGATTGTTGCTCCTGAAAATGCGTTGTAGTAGATATCTTCAGACATTTTTCCATCAGTTATCTTTCTCATCAATTCAGGTGTTTTTGCAATTTCTGCCATAAGGTTTTGTGCCATTGCTTTCCTGACAGCTATGCTTTGTGCTGTCGGCTTGTTCGGATTTTTGAGTTTGAATTCAAGTTCGACGGTCTTTCCGATAATTTCTTTGGCCTGATTGAGATCCGCAATTCATCAAATCTCGACGACGATATATTGTTGATTGTCTAGACTCTGAACGTAGGCTTTGTAATCACTAACTCCTAGCTTTGAGATTCTTCCGTCGATGTTCTTGAGGATGATATCTTCTATCAGCTTTTTGACGGCTGTAAGCTCTGTGCCTTGATATACCTTTTCATATTTGTCATAAGATATCCTATAGATGAGTCTGGTTCATCCTGACACGTCCAATCCTTTTCTGAAATAGGACAATCCATTTTTTGTTACTATCATATGTCTTTGTCCTGTCTCTTTATCGAATTCTCTTCCTACAAAAAAAATAGTGAATAGCGATACGAGAACCAAGAGCCCAAATACGACTTTCTTATCGAGTTTCATTTTTTACAAAAAAATAGGTAAAATTAATGCTAGACTTTTAGTGTTTTAGAGGTGCAATTCAAGATGAAATGCCCGTTGATTTGTCGGGCAAGTTTCTTATGTTTACCGTATCATGGTTTTATATTTTATAGAAGTCTTGATGTTTAAAACACTAAAGCTCAATAGGCGGACCGTCTTGGGTGCCTTGGCCATCATGCTTGCGGCATTGTTTTGGAGTCTGGATGGGATTTTCCTGAGACCACAATTTTATACACTTCCCGCAGTAGTAGTCGTATTTCTCGAACATATCTTATGATTTTTGGTCTTGCTACCTCGGCTCGTCAAAAGGCGACGAAAAGTGAAAGTCCTCTCCACGACTGACTGGCTCGCTATCATCGGCGTCAGTGTCTTGGGTGGATTGATAGGTACGGTATTTATCACCAAGGCTTTCTTTGCGGCCTTCGGAGGGCAGATAACTCTCGCAACTGTTGTGCTCATTCAAAAACTTCAACCGGTATTTGCGCTCATCTTGGCAAGAATATTACTCAAAGAAAAACTTCCTAGCAGATTCTATATCCGAGCTATTATCGCCATCATCTCAGCATACCTCATCGCATTTGGCAAAGATGGACTTGATTTTGCAAGTATACAATTTCGAAATAGTGCAGCATTCTTTTCACTCATCGCTGCCTTTTCATTTGGAGCAGGAACGGTTTTGGGGAAGAGAATTGTCAGCAATCTAGACTTTCAATTGACGGCTGGATTGAGGTTTGGAATCACAAGTATCCTCGCATTCATCGTCTTGTTGGTCATGTGAGATGTATGAGGAATCGCATTATTGAGCACTTCCCATCGACGATCACTTCTTATCATTGTCTTTACGAGTGGCGCTTTGGCGATGTTCCTCTACTACTTTGGACTCAAGCGCGTCAAGGCTTCTCAAGCAACTATTTTGGAATTATTCTGGCCGCTGTCGGCAATTATATTGGATTATTTTATCAACGGGAATGTGCTTACGCCATTGCAAATAGGCGCTACGCTCATGCTTCTTTTCGCTATCTTTAAAATCGTTCAAGCACAAAATAGACTCCTTAGTTTCACTGCCACAGTCATTCATGGAGAGGGACGTGGCTTTCATACTGCAAACTTGGATGTGATAAATCTTGAAATACCACACGGAATCTACCTCGTGGACGTGCTACGGAAAGGCAAAAAATATAAGAGTCTGATGCATTTCGGATATAGATCTACCTATCATGATAGCATCTCTACGGAAGTGATTCTCGCTAACTTTAATCAAGATCTCTACGGACAAAACATCAAAGTCACCGTACATAAAAAAATCAGAGACATCATCGAATTCTCTAGTCCTAAAGCGCTCAAAGCGCAGATTACAAAAGACATGGAATATCTGAAATAATTATGAAATTTTCACTACTTTGAATGTCTTTTTTCCTTTTCTAAGAAGCAAAATTCCATTGATACCGTCAGCTTTGCTGAATGTTTTTTGCGGATCGGAAATCTTTTCTTCGTTGACGTATAATGAGTTGGATTGGATTAATTTTTTGGCATCGCCGTTGGATGTGGCGAGTCATGACTGGACACACATATCGAGGATCTTGAGCTCATCACCCTTGATTTCACAACCTCCTACTTCTTTTTCAAGCGCCTTAATGTCTTCTTTGGAGAGGCTTTTTACGAGGTCTAACCTCTTCTCCTCACCGAAAA
>JAAXWV010000015.1 GCA_013334845.1 Candidatus Roizmanbacteria bacterium
TCTCGTGAAAAGCACAGGCTGATACTTGCATCACTTCACCTATTTTGAGTTCAGTATTCAACCCGCCGACGAGGCCCAAATTGATGCAATGATCAGGATCAAATTTCAATAAGGCCCACTGAGCCGCTGCGCCGGCATTGGTTTTCCCTATCCCAGTTATGACAACATAGATATTTTTCGTACTATGTTTCCACGTCTTGAACGGCTCATTTTCTACGATAGAAAACTCTTTCAGAGAAAAAATATTCTCCGCTTCATAGTCGTTTGCTACAAAAATAACAGTTCTCATTTTAATAAGATAATACGAAATACACCGGTACTCCCGGAAATGTTTTTTCCAGTTTTTCAATCCCTTTCAAAAAAGGTAGATTCACGATAAAGAGAAAGCCGGCTAAATTCGCTCCTGCGTTTAATACAATCTTGCCAGCTGCCTTTGCCGTCCCCCCGGTAGCTAGCACATCGTCAATAATGAGTACATTATCTTTTGGTGAAAATCGTTCAGCCTGTATTCCCAATTCTGTCTCCGCGTATTCATAGGCAAACGAGGCACGGTGCAAACTTCCTGGCAGTTTGCCCGGTTTCCGACACATTATAAACCCTTTGTGCATAACATGGGCTAACACGGAACCGAAAATGAAGCCACGTGCGTCTATGCCGACTATTTTGTTGAATTCAAGTGCTGATATTTTCTGTTTAGCCGATCTGGTAAGAGCTTTGAATGCCTCAGGATTTTCAAGAACAGGAGAGATATCTTTGAACTGTATCCCCTCTTTGGGAAAGTCAGGGTAGTTTTTTACCAATCGCTTCGCGTCGCTCAATTTCATGAAGGTATTATCTCATGAAAAGAACTAGTGCGTCAACAAGGTCAACCCTTCATACCCCATCGCATTTCAGGAGTTTCGTTTTCAGCAAGCGGCGGATTTCCAAACGAACTTAATATTCTATTAAATCTCAATAGTTGGTATCCAACCCACTCACAGTCTTCAGGACTTATGCGATTGTTGATAAATACTTCTCCATCAATATCTTTACTTGAATACCCTCTTCCATCTCTATTAAAAAAATGGTTATATTCTGCCTCTATTTCTGTATCGGAATCACCAGGCTGATAAAAACTTACAATATAACTTGCATTATTATACGCTTGTGCAATAACAGTACCATTATCATAAGGAATACTTATGTATATAAAGCTGTTTTTACTACCTGATACACATACGGGATCATTCACACAGATAGCACAAAATAGTTCCTTCCCTTCAATAGTTGATTTTATATTCCCTTCAATTCCACGCTCATTTGTTTCTGCATCTATATAGTTTTCAGCCATGTCGTCCTCCATGTCTATCAACTTTGAAAGAGGCATGCGTTCTACAAGTGCAACGATCGACTCCATCTCATAGGCAAATTGCTTGATTTGCTCTGTATACCTATCTTCCCTATTTGCATCTACCTGTGGATCAACGACTTCACCGCTAGGGACAAAGTCGCTCGTAAATTTTAAGGGGACATAATCTGCGCCTGGATCACCAAAAGGGTTCCTCCATTGGGGCGGGTTGTCCGCAGAATTATTCCATTCTGGATTGTCATACCGATCTTTATTTTCTGTCATTGTGATGTATTTTACACTACTTTTAGAAAATTCGGTACACACTATCATTAATAAGACACTTGATGGAGATACCTTCATTTTCAGTAGTTTTTCAGATTCTTATCGTAAAGTATCATCATGAAAGGGGGTGATATATATGAATAACAAAGTTATTGTACCCGCTCTCGTCGTACTCACTATAGTTGGCATCGGAGTATTTGGTGCAACCCAAACCAGTGCTCAAACCAATAGTGGCTTTACTTCTCTCGTAGAGCAGATTGCTACAAAGTTTGGCCTCAAACAAAGCGATGTCCAGGCAGTGTTTGATCAACATAGGCAAGATCGTCAAACACAGATGGAAACACAGTTTGAAGCGAAGCTTTCCCAAGACGTCAAAGACGGTAAGATCACAGAAGCTCAAAAACAACTGATCATCGCCAAACATAAAGAGCTCGCTGTTAACCGCCAGAAATACAAAGAGTCTTTGAAGAGTATGACAGCCGATCAGAGAAAAACAACAAGGGAGAAGGAAAAGAACGATCTTGAAACCTGGGCAAAGCAAAACAACATTGATCTCAAATACCTCTACGGAGGATTGGGAAATGGTTTTGGCCGCGGCCATGGAATGAAGTAAGAGATTCTTCTATGCAGCACCCATTCTCACGGGTGCTGTTTGGACGTACTAAGTTTTTATATCCCCAGGGGTGTAAAAAAAATACTGTATCATAAAGTGATGATAAAGCTAAACTTCCTAAATAATCACAAAAAGTTATTAATTACAGCTTTTATTGTGAGTTACTCTCTTTTTGCATTCGGTAGTTATATTTACTATAGCCTCAGTACTTTCCAATCGAAAAGAGCCCATATTCAAGCCTACGTAGCCAACCATGCTAAAACACTCAAACAGAAAATCTTTACTGACGCTTTTCAACAGGCTAAACAATGTCGGGAGCAGTCAACTATATATAGGAGCGAGTGCGAAAAAAAAGTAAGTCATTTTATGGCTGTTAATCTTCAAGAGGAACAACTAGAAGGCTCACACGATACGTGGCCTTTCGATATGTTTTTTGTCAAGGAGGTGGGTAGCAAGTTTTACAGTCTCGGCTGGGAAGGGAAACTGGAAGATGTGACCAATGGGGTTCACATATATAAAAACGTGCCAAAAGAACTGCAATTCTTATCCCAGAAATGTTCATACTTTCTGACTCAGAATGCCAAGTATTCCTGTGAAGTATCGGCTGAGCTGGTTTTGAATTCTCATGAAAAAGGATATTTGGTACGCGTTATATCACTTGGCGAAGAGGAATTCTCACTCCTTCTATATTTCATTCTACCACTACTTGGACTCATCGGAGGTCAGATTCAATTCATATATGGAATAATAGTCCCGGTGGCATGTAGTCTCATTATTACCTATTGTTGGAGTAAAATCCAGTAAAAATACCATCATACCTAATTACTTCTTTCTGGAAGACTGAGATTGTATTACTACAGCTACTAATAGTGATGTGATTGGGATATAATTACTTAAAATAATTCTTTAGCCGTTCGTTATTAATTCTCTAACCGGAAGTTATCTGCCCTTTCTTGAAGAGATAAAATATGACTATGCAGTTGTTACAAGATTTTCCTGTTCATACATTTGTCAGGATTGTAAAGGTCACAGGAGATGACACTCTCATGCGCAAATTAGAAGAGATTGGCATTTCTATAGACTCGGAAGTAGTGATCCTAAAAAATACTCCCCAAACTCCCCTGCTGGTTAAAATTGGTAACCGGCGGGTTGCCATTTCATGTACTCATACATTACGTATTTATGGTACTTCTGTATGAAAAAAATAACTATTGCCTTTGTTGGCAATCCCAATACGGGAAAGACTTCACTTATTAACACGTTATCTAAGGCTAGGCTTAAGATTGGCAACTGGCCGGGAGTTACTGTCGAAAAAAAGGAGGCAACGGTATTTTTTCAGGATTATAAAATTCACCTGATTGATCTTCCGGGCGTATATAGTCTACATCAAGATACAAACGAAGGGAAAATCACTCACGATTTTTTACGCAATACATCACCGGATCTCATTGTAAATGTGGTTGATTCTACCAATCTCCAGACAAACCTCCCCCTTACCTTGCAAACATCACAATGTCAAATACCGATGTGTATCGTGCTCAATTTCTGGCAGGAGTTTCAAGACCAAGGGCATCGGTTGGATACCTCAGTACTGAGCGATTTACTGAAATGTGCAATAATTCCTTTTGACGCAAACAATAAAAAAGGTAGGGTTCAATTTTTAAGTAAACTACTGAAAGTCTGTCATGAAAAATCCCTACCCGCATTGTTAAATACTGAGAATATATATCAACAAGCTCGGGATCTCGAGCGTCGTGTATGCACTCAAGCTTCAAACACTGTCATGTCGATTACTGATAAGATCGATAAAATATTACTCCATCACTTGTTTGCGATACCGTTGCTTTTGTTCGTATTTTATCTCGTGTTTAAAATTACCTTTAATGGAAGCAGGCCATTTGTGAATGAAATTAAAACCATTATAGATCAAATTATCACCCCACTAGCGCTTACGGTATTACATCTTGCTGGCACACCAACATGGATTCAGTCATTGGTGATAAATGGTTTTATAGCAGGTATTGGCACAGTGTTGTCATACCTTCCACTGATGATGATTCTATACTTATTTCTTGGCCTCCTTGAAGAAAGTGGATACATCGCTCGAGTAGCATTTGTGATGGACCGGATACTCCGTCCGTTTGGACTCCAAGGGAAAGCATTTATTCCGCTTCTTATCGGGTTTGGATGTAATGTGCCTGCTATCTATGCCACTCGGACATTAGAAAAAGAGAGTGATAAAAAAATTACGGCGATTATTACCTCATTTATGTCCTGCGGAGCCAAACTTCCAATCTACGTATTGTTTGCCTCTGTGTTTTTCCCTGGCCATGCTGCTCTTGTAACTATCGGACTTTATTGTCTCGGAATTTTGGTTGCAGTATGTATTTCGTTCATTCTGAAGAAAATATGGCTCAAAGACGCTGCTGGTGATTTTATTATTGAACTACCACAGTATCGAATTCCGTCACTTGGCATCATTCTCAATTCAGCCTGGACACGAACATTTGGCTTTCTCAAACGTGCAGGAACAATTATAGTAATTATCGTTATTCTTATGTGGACATTGATGAACCTCCCCTATGGAGCAAAACCCGAAGAGAGCATATTGGGCAAATCAGCCAAAGTAGTATCACCGCTATTTATGCCACTTGGCTGGGGAAATAGCTGGGAGGCCGTATCCTCTATTATCCCCGGATTTCTGGCGAAGGAGGCGGTAATCAGTTCACTTGCTTCAACATACTCAAGTAACTCGATACAGCCCGAGTATGCTACATCTCAACAACAAAACATTTTACCAAGTGCTATTAGACGCGATTTTACCCCTCTAACCGCGCTATCTTTCATGATTTTCAACCTCCTATTATTCTCGTGTATTGGGGTTACGGCTGCTATCAATCAGGAGTTCGGACGTAAATTTGTATGGCTTGTCATCGGTATTACTTTTTTTACAGCTTACGGGGTAAGTTTGATAGTGTTTACATTAGGAAAGTTGCTAGGGTTTTAAAAAGTTATGGAAACTATTCTTATCGCAAGTCTCGCCCTTGGATCCTGTTGTTATCTATATTATTTTCTCAAAGGAAAAAACCACTGTGACTGCTGCCCGCTGAATAAGACGTGTGATAGGAAACATTAAACATTTCCAGCAATACATTTTTACAATGATACCTATATAATCATAAATGCAGCGGGAATTTTTATTACTATACTAGAAAAATGGAGCACAGTTTTTTTGTAGGATTGATCAGTCAGGTGCTAGCTTGGGATCCAGATATGTAACCAGAATTAGTATGCGAACATTACGCTGTTGCTTCAATTATTATGTCATTAATCGTTTCAACACTCATAAACCTATTAGTGACTTTATGTCTATTTTTCATAGTTAAGAACAAAATATAGAATGAGAAGGTGTCATTTTTTTGGATTAAAATGTGGATATTTGTACTATTGAATATTCCCTATTTGCGGTGAGCGTCAGCCCGCCATGGCCTTTCCCGCTCGGTTTTGGAGATATAGGAGCAAATTACATCGGGATACTCTTTTCACCATTTTACTTAGCCGCTCCAGCAGTTTATGGTACGGCAGCGCCACTGATTGTGCTCCCTATTTGGGTTTTCAACATCATTATGTTGTCACAATTTAAGTCTTCACTGAAGCCGCAAAGTAGACTGTATTTTGCTTTGCTCTTTTGTATTCCTACCTTTCATTCTCTACTTAATGTACTCGTACTATCATACTATCTGCAGGTACATCCATTTATTGAATTAGCGAGATAAATTCGGTGACTTCACGCTCCCAACTTTATCTACTTACATTGATAAAGGGTACGCTGTTCCCAAGCATCTGAGCAGGTAAAATACCATTCCATTTTTCTACTGCTTTTAGCTCTACCAGTTTGGGATTCTTTTCCAAAGCCTCGCCCTGAATCCGGATTGATTCAGCATCAGCCTTGGCAGTCTCAATTTTCTGCTGCGCCTGATACTTAACTTTTTCAAGATTGTTTTTCTCAGCCAATGCTTCTTGCTCTGCACGAGCTTTTGCTTCTACAGCCCTATTAAAATCAGCGGCAAAGTCTAGGTCGGTGATGGAGACATCATCCACTATGACGTTATATTGGGCGAGTCGTTCTGATAGATTTTTATCAATTTCATCTTTGAGTTGAGGTCGTTTTGTGAGCAGTTCCTCCGCAGTTCGTTGAGCTGTGGCGGCTTTTACCACCTCAGAGACATTGGGAGATATGATGCGCGCTGTAACATCCTCTTCGCGTCCGATCTGCTGATAGATCTTGTCGATCGTATTAGCATTTAAGTGCCAGTTTACCGCAACTTTTGTAGTGACTGTCTGCAAGTCGCGCGAAGCGGCGGTCAACTCATTAAACTCATCTTTTTTTACACGCACACTCATTAGTACCACTTCATCCGTTAGTGGTTGTCGTAAATGCATTCCCTCTCCATAGACATGGGATTGCACTTTGCCTAGGCGAACAATGATTCCTCTTTCACCAGCTCCGACCGTATAAAAGGGGTTAACGATAGCGATAATTACAATACCTGCAAATACTCCCAGTGCACCCACAATAAGTTTTGTATTCATTTTTTACAACCGAAAATTTGTAAACAAGCGAACTTATTTACAACTATATCAGGATTAATACAAAAGTCAATCTATCCTTCTAACCTTCGGCGTTAGAACCATTGTCATAGCTATCCATACATAAATTGAAGCAGGGAAGTGAAAGTATCTCTACTGGCGGGCTATGTTCGGCACTTCAGACGAAGGTTCTTAAACAGGCTCTTGCAGAGGTATTTCTAACGTTGAAGATTAGGTCAACCTGTTATTTCCACAAAATAACTGGCGATTTTTCCTCTGTTTATTCGCCCACAGAGATCTCTTTTCGCCCGGTCCCGAGATGATTCAATCTTGCTGTTTCTTTCGGATCATCCGGATTGGCGTTAAGCTCATCTAAGACATCTTTTTCCAGTATTTTCTCATTTCCACCAGGAATAATGGTAATGACCCGCATTTGGTCGCCGGAGTTCTTAAAACCGACCACTTTGTCTCCATCTTTTGTAAGAATGTGAATCCGTTGTTGACCCTGGTCATCTTTGATCACGCGGGCGGCTTGTATTGCCGGAGCAGTGTTCGGGTGGTCTATCAATTCTTTAACCTTTTTGGAATAATCGATAAAGCCTTGCACACTGACTGCTGTATCGCTGTTTTTGTACCGCCCGTTTTTCTGTTTATCTGCCCGGTATTCGAAATAATGAATTACCCCGGCATTGAGACCTCTCCCGTCAACACCTCGTTGACCTTTAGAGTCGGGGGAACGTCCCCAGAGCTCCATTGCGGCCTGAAACTCCGGATCGTCTCGTCGATCGGCTACCTCTTGCTTTAAACGGACAAGTATATCTCTTTGACGCGTTTCGGCCTCGGCAAGGGCAGTTTTTGCCTCTGTCACTCGACCGTCGTAATCCGGCTGTAGTTCTGCTTTTAGATAAGACCGGGCACCAGTAATAGTTGTTTTATTGTGGACGTCAACCATATTGTCTATTGGTACGGTTTTGGTTTCGCCACCAATCGACAGGGATACTTCGGTGGTCTGTTTCAGTGCGTCTCCCCAGACCTTTCCTTGTTTCCGGGCTTCGTCGATGTCCGATATTCCCAACCGCTGCATTGCTGACTGTTCAATGAGAGGGCGAAGTTGCCGTTCGACTGTTTTGTTTAGCTCAATATCAAGTGCAGCTAACCTAACTCCTTCTACAGCTGTTTGCGTCTGGACAAATCGTTCTTGAAACACCGGATCGTTTGCGAGAAGTGATAATTCCGCGATCCCGCCCTTGTTACTGTTGAGTACATCTATTCGCTCACCTATGATGTTGGTGTAATCACCAAAATTTGCAGTGTCACCTTGGAAATCATAGATATTTCTGCCTTTTGTTAGGTCTTCTAAATCAGTGTCAATAACAGCTTCGGGCTTGCGAGTATACTCAAGATCATTTTCATTATCGAAAACAATAGCATATGAGCTTAGTCCTATATCATCCAATCTTTTTCTCACCGCAAATCGTACTGAGTCTATATCAATATTACCCATATCGCCGTATTCCTGGTTTTGGTTTGCTTGATCAAAAAAACCCTCATACACTTTTGCAATTACTTCACCCTGTTGGTTGACGATTAACATCGTAGTGGATTCACCGACGTAATCACCCTGGAGAGCTCCTTGACTTAACTGGATATATGGTAGTTCATTTCCGTGCTTAACGGCTTGAAATCCGGGCAGTTTGTTAAGTGCTTCAGTATTCCGGCTCTGTTCTTCCAACATGGTATTCTCACGTGCTATTTGCTTCTTCTGACTTACTGTATATGCACCCGTTTCATCTGTTTTTGCAGCTGCCTGTCGTCCCGTACGAATTTTATCTAATCCTTGGGTAATATTTCCCATGTATTCAATAGCCCCCCTAGTGATTTCGATAGATTCCTCGGGAGTAAATTGCTGTGAGTTGATAGCATCTGGCGGGTAAAGTGATGGAGTCTGGCTATGCCTATTAACCGTAGTCGATACAGAAGGAGGTTCATTTTCATGGAGGTTAATTTCAACCATTAGCCCGTTTCCTGTAACTACAAGAATCATATTTATTTTATAAGAGGGCATTCGAAGAACATCGACGTGCACTATGTCATCTCTATCCAGGCCAGCTAACTTCATATTTGTTTGAAGTAAATCTCCAATACTAGAGGGGATTTCAGCGTGCACCTCTTCACCATTTTTTGTCTGGGTTAAGCACCTGACTGAACCAGATTGCAGCTTCGAGTCCACCTTATTGTGGGCTTTGGGAAAATAATCGGCTAAGTCCGTGGGCCATGTTTGTTTAAATATGTCTGAAGCGGCGGAAGTAAAATCAGTGAAGACCTCACTCGGACTATCCTCAGAGACTTCTTTTTCCTGAAAAATAGTGCCAGCGGCGATTTCGTGGAGAGAGGGTGTTTTTCCGCCAAACTTCTTTTTGATAATACTCTTAAAGCCGAGTATCTTTTCCTTCACTTCTCCTGCCTTCTTAAGCATTTCCTCGAAGGAAAATTCAGACTCTTTGGAGGAACTATTTGGTGCGTCTTCTTTTCCCCGCATAAATACATTGTAACATTTTTTTGCGCGGAAGTGTTTTTCCTGAATCCTTCAGCTAGTCTTCTACCAATTGGGGAGGTGTTTATAAAACTCGGCCTTGAAAATGTTCATGATATTCTAACCTTCGACGTTAGAAACGTTGTCAGAAAAGGCCAAAAATGAACCCAGATATTGAGTTGAGTCTGATTCAAATCAGGTGATGACTATGCAATTAAGCGTAAACTATTCGATGGTATCTAGACTGAGCCTTGCAAAGGCATTTCTAACGTCGAAGGTTAGAGCCATAATAAAGAAGTCATTGAAGAGTGAACAAAAATATGTATGAACGTTTATCTATCCTACCTAATTGTGTTCATACAAAAACACTTTACCCAGACTCATGTAAATGAGGAGTTGAACTCATTATTAGGCCCACTCCGGTTTCAACGGATTCGTTAAATACTAGTGCTTGAAACGATTTATTTATTATCACAAAAGAATACAGTCACTGAACAGTACTGATTAGTTTGCTACTTGATATCGATCTATGTGCAGTATCAACGGAGAGCATCCTACCAGTCCTTTTATAAAAACTTAACTGCCGTTTATGAAATTGTACCGAAAGAATTGAAACGAATAACATTACTATTCAACTACCCAATTGTGTTAAGGAGATATAAAAAAAATAACAGGAAGTCTGTATCTACTAAAATACGTTAGCCAGACTCGATAGGGCTGACGTTTAGATTTTGTGCTTCTTGGTCTTTTCTATAGTCGTTTATTTTTTTACTCAGAAGCTCGTATTGGGCTTTTTTATCCGGATCGTTATCAAGAGTCATTCTTCCATAGCCACCTAGACAAAAGCCTGCAAATTCGACAGTGGCTTCATTGAGAACTACTTGCTCTAACGAGCGTAACCCAGCCAATTGAAGAAGTGCGTCTTGGTCTGCTTTAGCGGGAGTGTCAAACCCCAGTACGGTAGCGCCCAGTGCAAGAATTTCCGGTATTTCATTCACCGACACACCGTCACCGAATAATTTTCGCATTTTGTCGTTATGAAAATCTAATTTAAGACTTTCTCCGTTTTTACTAACCTCATCAAAAATCCCTGAGAGTGCGGTCTCTCCCCAGACGTATTCAGCTGGATTGCCGAGCTTTTTCACCATGAGCGCGTAAGCGATTTTTGGTGTTACCGGCAGCAATGATAGGTATTCTGCTAATCTTATACTCTCATTTCCTTTATTAAGATAAAAGTATTGCACTAATTTTTCGGGGGCTACCTCAGCTGTCAAGTTTACTTCTTCATCCTCAGCTTCCGGCAATCGGGTGGCGGCATAACTCGGATCACTAGCGTCAGTTCCCTCCAAGCGATATTTGTCAAGGACTACCTCATAACTTCCATCTTCTGCGAGAAGCTCATCTATCGGATGGGCGGGCCTCGGCGGTTCATTTTTAAATAGAGGCCGATCGCAGGCATCAAATACTTTCAAACCCTGCGGCATCTGTTCACCTTCTTTAATATATACTGACTGATTCTGTAATTGTGTAGGTGTTACAGGTGGCCAAAAACATACCAAGCCCACGTTTTTTTGCTTGTTAAACACCACTGTGGTAAACTGAGGTATTAACTTACCGCCATCTTTTCTCCACTCATCCCCCACAAAATCAGATATTACTAGTGTATTTTGAGAGGACAATGCTCCAACTTCCGCTGCCGTTAGCGCCAGAGCTTGGTCTGGACTAGTCCCAGACAGCCTAAATTCATTCATACCATTGTCAACATTACCCTGAAAATACTTAATATCCGGATTTAACCCGGCCGCAGTGAGTTGTCTCACTACTTCAGCCACCGTGTATTCAGAACACCTCATTGTAGATGAGGCATCAATCAGAATCTGAGCTCCACCACGATTCATCTCCGCGGCAATACCCGGCGAAAGAATCTCGGGCAATACGGCAACGCGCGGCCTAAGCTCGGAAGGGGTGATTAATTTTGTTTCTACCTTAGGTGGTAGCCCCATATCAAGTGATGTTAGTTCTGGTATTTTATTTAACTGAAATATTAATTACAACTCAATTGTATATTGTAAGATAACATATCTTATACCTCAGTACAAGTATTCCCTGGTGTATCTGAAGATACTCATCAACCCCTTTTAACCCTTGAAGATAGACCTCAGATAAGTCGAAAATGATGGTAGTTATCATGTAGTAATGATATACATTTTTCCCGACAATTCCTCGGCTATTCCTACTCGTGTGGTATGATAAATAGACGAATAAATAATATGAATATCCTTTACTTTAAGGTTAGTTTGCCATTTTCGGGGAAATCCACACTAGCAAAGAAAATCGCCGAGGGCACAAACAGTATCCTAATTAGTTTTGATAGTTTATTTTATGAAAACGCAGACGAGCTCCAAATTAATCGAAACCCAGAAGGATGGGACATCATTCGCGCATTGGCACAAAACAAAATTCAAGAGCTCTTGTCGAGTTCATCAGTAGTTTACGATGATATTAGTATGCTCTTTGATCATAGAGAACAACTGAGACAAATCGCAAGGAGCACAAATTCGAAAGCTGCCCTTATTTATGTCGATACCCCTATAGATATAATCCAACAGCGACAAAGAGAGAATAATATTACTAAAAAGCGTGACCACAATATTCCTGAAAATTTTAAATTAATTTTGAGTAAATTTGAGATTCCAAAGGAATCAGAAGATCCAATCATTTTTAAACCAGAGACAATTGATGATGAGCTTATATGTAAACTAAATGACTCACCGCTAAGTCGATAATTACTTCTTAGAATTGACCCGATATTCCAATATTTGAGGCAAAATAGCCACACACCTTACCAGGAATCGAACCCATTTTGATGCTAAGTTTGGACGAAATGACAGAGCAGTGAGTTGAAGCAAATCTGTTGCTTTAGCTTTAGATCTCCAGAACAATCCGTTTGTGAAGTATTTTTGATTGGTGCCCCTAATGCAAACCTATTTGAACTTTCTGTAGTAGTCTTCAATAGTTTGATGCATTTATATGCAGTCAAAGAGCATAATTCTCCACGCTCGAGCGGGATAGAAAAAATCTCTCACAGAACAAAAAAGGAGGTGGAACAGTAATGTTTTTCTTCAAATCAAAACCGGATAGGAGTATAGTTGAAAAATATACTATAGGTTTAGTATAATATAGTCCATGAAATATTTTACCTTGCTAGCTATCGCTTTATTTTTCTTTACTTCCCCTGTATTTGCGGGTGGAGGCAGAATAATGGTACGCATAAATGGATTTTCTTCAGTACCGGTGAATGAGCCTATTTACTTAGATACATCCGTGTATGTAGCCGGGAGCGGACTCGACCAGGCATCGAGGGATGAACGGGCAGAGTATCGCGTTCGGGATCCCCGCGACGGAGACCGTTGTACAACCGATTCTGAAAAAACAAATTTTGG
>JAAXWV010000210.1:0-2887 GCA_013334845.1 Candidatus Roizmanbacteria bacterium
CTAATATATTATTTTATTTTCTGTATACCAACGTATAATACTGCTTAGCAAAAAAGATTAATATGTACCCTCTGATCTCTCATTGATGTACGTATCGTTTCACGGACACTGGTATTTGACACAAGACTTCGAAACTTGTATACAAATCACACATAATACGGAGTATGATTTTTTGCGATAGGAGCAACAACTGGACAAATTCCCTCAAGAGCCACCCATAGGATCGTATAAGCCGCTGTTGGAGAAAATATTATGTTCAAAGAAGATGTCACCTGGTTTTTTTGTGTCTCGTTCATTGTACTGCAGATCTTTCCCGGATTTGCAGCTTCACGTTCAGAACGTGACAATGTCCGTTACGTCTCCGATGTTCTAGTTATCAACATTAAGAATCGTCTTGAAAAACCATATGAGGTTGTCGCAACGGTGCAATCCGACGATCCTGTACAAATAATCGAAGAGAGTGGCAATTATCTTAAAATTGAGACAGCCGACGGCAAACAGGGTTGGATTGCCAAACACTATCTGAAGAGCGAAATGCCTAAGGCACTCCTCATAAAACAGCTCAAACAGGAAGTAACCGATCTCAAAGATCAACTCTCTTCAAAACATATTGCGACCTCAGAAACAGTTGGTGGTGAAAAATCCCCTGACAATTCTCTTTGTAAGGAACTGCAACAAAAACTGAGCGATGCCGAAAAACACATTGCACAATTGCAGGATGATCTCTATGCGCAACAACATCGATCTCCAGAGCCTTCCACATCACCCTCGGAACTCATGATTAATGAAGTCCTGATAGCTACCGACCAGTTGGAACAAAATCCGGAAAATTATGCGTTGCTCATCTCGGAGTACGAAAAACAGGGTAAACTGATATCCGAATTACAAAAGACTCTCTCAAAAAAGGACGATCAAACCCGATTCTTATGGTTTGGCGCAGGGGCAGCCGTTTTTGCGATTGGTCTTCTTGTCGGAAAAACCGGAAATCGCAAGAAAAACAAACTCATGTATTAGTAATTTACACTTAAATGGGAATACTTTACCTACCAAACACTTCTGGAAACGATATCTACCATGCAAAATAGCAGAATAGTCATAACCGGCATCGGGCTAGCCGCACCAAACGCTTCTAATCTTACGGAATTTCGGGAAAAACTTATCGCTGGGATTAGTGAGATTCAGGAGATTGAACTTCGTTATTTCGGCAAAGCCCCTGCAGGAATCTGCACCTTTCCCGAAACTCTTTACCGAAAAAAAAAGGAGAACAAGAAAGGCACACGTGCCGGATGTCTGGGAGTATACTGTGCCAATGAGGCACTGAAAAATGGCAATCTTGACATTCTCGCTTATGACCGCTCGCGAATTGGCGTGTACATAGGCCTAACCGAACATGGCACAGTCGAGACTGAGAATGAAGTGTATAATATCAGTAAGTACCAATACGATGTCAATTATTGGACGCATCATCATAACCCACGGACAGTTCTCAATAACCCCGCCGGCGAAATAACCATGAATCTGGGGATAACCGGGCCGCATTATGTCATCGGAGCAGCTTGCGCAGCGGGCAACGCCTCCCTCATCCAGGCCGTTCAGATGTTAAAACTGGGAGAAGTCGACATGGCTTTAGCCGGCGGAATCTCCGAATCTGTAGGCTCCTTCGGCATCTTTGCCAGTTTTAAAGCTCAGGGAGCCCTTGGCGAAGCAAGTGATCCGAGAAAGGCTTCCAGGCCCTTCGATCGCGACAGAAATGGCATTGTTATCTCCGAGGGTGGTTGCGTATATGTGTTGGAACATCTGGAAAGAGCCCTGAGCAGAGGAGCGCATATTTATGGGGAAATAGTCGGATACGCAATGAATTCAGACGCTAAAGATTTCGTGCTGCCTTATGGTAAACGTCAGGCTGAATGTATGCGACTCGCCTTACACAGAGCACATCTCCAACCTGAAGATGTCGATTTGATCAATACCCACGCAACGGGAACCAAGCAGGGAGATATCGAAGAATGCAAAGCAATTGTTGAAATTTTTGGCCATTGCCCGTCAACATATGTCAATAATACCAAAAGCATTATCGGTCATGCCATGGGGGCTGCAGGCGTTCTCGAACTCGCTGGAAATCTTCCGTCTTTTACCGATGGCATCGTTCATCCAACGATCAACATTGAGAATCTTGACCCGGAATGTGCAGTCAAAAATTTGGTTATTAATAAGGCTGTGCAGGTTGATTCCATTGATATACTCTTAAACAACTCTTTTGGAATGGTTGGTATTAACTCAACTGTCATTGTAAAAAACTATATGGACTGAAAATTTTTCTTGTCCTCTACAAATAAGTATCAACAAGATTGTTTTGGTATGTTATAGGAAGTGTTTTGCCATGGTGCATACAATAAATATTCCCCACGATAGTGGAGACAGTAATATTTTGAACCTTTTTCTATTACCCGTCACATCCGGAGAGTTTCATGACAAGTGAAGATATTAAAAATTTGATTTTGGAAATAATTAAAGATATCGACGATGAAGCTGATTTCGAAGACCTTGATCCAGACAAGGCTTTACGTGATCAGTTGGAGCTTGATTCCATGGATTTCCTTGACATAGTAATGGAACTGCGAAAACGTCACAAGCTTCAGATCCCCGAAGCAGATTATCCCCATCTTGCCACACTCAACAGCTGCGTAAGCTACCTCCAACCGTTATTAAAAGACGCCTGATGTTGTGAAACATCCTCTTCTGGTAATTGGCGGCGGTCTTTCTGGATTGGCCGCTGCCATTCGAGCAACAAGATTCATCCCCGAAGTTCTTCTCATAGAAAAACATGCCCGACTTGGCGGACTCAACTCATATTTTTATAGGAATAACACCCTTTTTGAAACCGGAT
>JAAXWV010000210.1:2897-3268 GCA_013334845.1 Candidatus Roizmanbacteria bacterium
CACCAACTATGCACCCCCCGAGGACAAACAAGCCCCGCTGAACAGGTTGCTGCGTCAACTGAAACTGCGGCGAAAGGATTTTTCCTTTTGTCAGCAGTTAAAGAGTGAAGTTATTTTTTGCAATATTGAGAGCATATCGTTTTCAAACGATGCCGATGTCTTCAAAACAGAGGTTATAAATAAATTTCCGCAAGCTTCCGATAGATTTCAAAAATTGCTTGATTTTATCAAACATTTCGATCCATTCCATCCCTCTCCTTTTCGTTCGACCAGATCCTTTCTCGCAGAAGCTCTGCAAGCCCCACTCCTCGCTGAAATGATTCTTTGCCCACTCATGTATTATGGTTCGAGTCGTGAAAATGACATGGACC
>JAAXWV010000211.1 GCA_013334845.1 Candidatus Roizmanbacteria bacterium
GCACCTCCAGATAACACGTTTCTTCCCTACTTTTTCGACGAGCGCCTTAAAAGTCTCCACACGCTTTAACAATGGTCCAACATTAGGTTCTAAACCTTCTTTTTCGTAATCGTTCAGCGTAAACTGGAAGTAGTAGTTTATTCTTTTCTCGTCGATTTCATGTAAATAGCGCAACAAAGGTTGGGGATTCTTACTCCAGAAAACAATAGCTCTTGTTTTTTGGAATGAAACATACTGAACCTGATTTGCATTGAATGGATTAGTCCATCGCATGTAACCAGCTTTCAGACGGTTTATAAACCATGGAGAAAAAAAAGCTGGAATATCAGTTGCTCGGCTAGCAGAAACGATTACCGGAGCAATTGCGTCAACACGCTCGCCGCTATGGAGTGATATTTTCGTTTTATCCCATCCTCGAAAGGCCATGCTTTAATCCCCTTTTCCGAAGAAATTAGTATAACCGCAAGGAATTTCATCAATCTTTTGAATTATTTTTCCGTTGAAGCATGCGTCATTCGAGCGTGCTGCATTTACACGGTACGTCGGTTGGCTATTAAAAGATGACGTAATCAAATCTGCAAATGCTGATGGAGCAAGAACGCGATATGTGATTTTTGTTTCGTCATTGGCCGTAAGTTGATGACTTACCCTGAAACGACGTTGAGTAAAGCAACTTGTCTGGCAAGTCAATGAGTTCTTCGAACAGGGTATTGGTAGTACGGTTCTTGTAATGGCATTAAGGGATCGATCGTGAATGTTACACTCTCTATTGATTGTAATTGGAAAATACTCAAACGCATTGTCTTTTGTTGTAACGTCTGCGACAACGCAAAGACCGTTCGAAACCAGCATCCTCGATGCCAAGTGGAGGGTGTTTTTAATAATCCCTTGAGCTTGAGCAAAATTAACATTGTAAAATTCACACAAGCATTTCCAGCAAGAGACTATATCATATATTGGTCCCTCACGTTCGACAATACTTGTGAACGTAGAGACAAAACCATCAAGATCAAATGGAAAAGATACTTTTCTAGGTTCGAATTGCAGTTCCAAGAACAATTCCTTTCCCATGGATGCAAGTATCTCTCCCTGTTTATATAAGGCATCAACATTGTAGTCAATCGAAGTAATTATAACAGGCACTTGGCATTTCCATTTAGACAACGCTAATAGTAAACCACTCACGGCAGCTCCGGTACCTGAACCAAAATCAATAATCCTGATAGCTTTTTTTTTAGAAAAAACATCAGAAATAACAGGTATCGAAAGCAGCTCTTGATAGATATTCTGACTTTCGATGACAGTTCTGGGGAAGTAAGTTCCAAGATAGATTCGATTTTGATCGGAATTAGAATCAAAGTTAAATCGTGCCTTTTGGCGTTGAGGGCTATATATAGCATTCATTACACCGAGTTGTTTACTCAGAAAATCAGGAATACTCGTGATAAGCTGATGGAAAGTAGTAGAATCATTAGCAAGCTCATCACTAACACCCAACAGCAACGCATTCGGAACCAATTCACAAGCCTCAACGTGGAGCGATTCAACGATCCTTGAGCTTACTTTCGAGAGCTCAAGAGATATTTCACTGAGATCAAGATCACGTAAAGAGTGAATCTGAAGTTTTTGCAAAATCGGATAGCGCTGTTGAGCTTGCTCGGAAGTAAAGCATTGAACAACATTCCGCCGAATGTCACAACCAACGTCCGAAGGCTTAAGAACAGCTTCAAAGGCATATTCATGAAGCAGGTCTTCACATTGCAAACGCACCGCATCTGAACTGGAGTTCCATGCTTCCTGAAGGTAATGAAGGATGCAATCAAAGTGTGTTATGTAATCAGACGATGCATCGGTTATATGTTTGTAACTAAAGATAGCTTCGCAACGACAACGAAGTGACCCGACAGGCAGAAGGTCAGCCACAGCATGGATTGACGTGTAAAGCTTTGCCTTCTCAAACAAGGAAACAAAAAAAATAAGTAATGCGACAACCGAATCTGGAGGCTTTTCTCCATTCCTGATAAATGCGCACGTCGAAGAATTTGCAAATGCATTGAATGCATCTTCATATTCAAAGTAATGCAAGTTTTGCTGTAATTCATTAAATGTCTCTGAATAAAAAATCGGGCGCACATCCTGCAGATTCGACTGAAGAAAATCATCGCACTCTGCAAGAGATTGACAGCGAATAAGATTTTCCGTGAGTTCTTGAAGGATCATTGCTCACTTTGCTTAATATCCTTTTCAAGCTCAAGATCTAATGCTTTGAAATCGCACTCAATCTTCCCCTCTTTGATGAGATTGATTACTTTATTCTTTGAAATACGATAGCCAACCATCGGCATACCATTTTCTTTGATGCTAAGTTGAATTTCGTCATAAGAATCAAGCTTAAAAAACAAGTACTGCCCAACTTGACTATGCTCATCAATGAAATCTCTGTTCCAAGCCATAAGGCGTTTTAAGATGCGACCAATAAGAGTGATGTCATACTGGCGAACCCAAAGGTCCCTAACGGCATATGAAGAATCGCTGATAGACAACTTAGACAGCACAGGATACTTGGAGTTCGACACTGAAATAACCCTAGCAAAAAAAGCACTTGTATCGCTAATTTGCTCTTCGGGAAAGAATGCTCTTTGGTAAAGAGCCTCTATAATCAGGCGTTCTAAAGACGTTTCAAGGTGAAACTTTATTGGAGGATTATCCTCTAAAAGGGGAAG
The DNA here is from genome assembly GCA_013334845.1 of Candidatus Roizmanbacteria bacterium. Taxonomy (GTDB): domain Bacteria; phylum Patescibacteriota; class Microgenomatia; order UBA1406; family GWC2-37-13; genus JAAXWV01. The sequence continues at coordinate 2,724 of JAAXWV010000211.1, forward strand.
AATAAGAGGGTGAACAGAATAGAGCGAAGTCTCTCGTGCATCCATTGCTGTATAGCCAAAGTATGCGCCAAGGACTGCGAGAGCAAGAGACGCCCGGGGTATGTTAGACCAGTCTTCATGAAAACGCTGTTTTACTGTTCGGTGATCATTTGATTGGCGTCCGGAAAACTTGAATAATATGGCCAGAATTGCCGCTTCATCTGGCAGCTCTGGACTCTGGAGCAATTGGATTGCCGAACGGTAATTTTCACTGAATAGCAACTTGAACGCATTAGCAAGCGCGTCCTTCTCCCCTGTTCTCTTGTAGATTTCTGTCGCGATAGCTCGAGCTGTCTCTTTCTCTATGTATTGCTCTTTCGACTGAGTTAAACTCAATGTTTGTATCTCATCAGAGGAAGATTGCTCAGGAATATCAAGTAAAGCCAAAAGAAGTGGATCAGGTGCCGATCTCTTAGAACTATCCAGACCCAGCTGTCCAACAACCTTTTCGCAGAGAGAGAAAAAAACTTCCGGATAGTCAGCGTAATGTCCGGTTTT
>JAAXWV010000016.1 GCA_013334845.1 Candidatus Roizmanbacteria bacterium
CATTACAGCTCGGAAGAAAGAGTCCGCGATTTTATTGCCGGCATGACCGACGACTACTTCCTCAGACAAGCAGAATTTATTGGTTGCTCAATTCCGGCAAAAAAGAAGCTCCCTTCGACTGACCTTGCTTAAACCCCCACCCATGACCAATTTCTGAAGACATAACCATTGACCTTGATCCATGAACATGGTATCCATTTGCACCGCAGACACGCACCCGTAGCTCAGCTGGATAGAGCACCGGACTTCGAATCCGGGTGTCGGGGGTCCGAATCCCTCCGGGTGTACCAATAAAATCAATGGGTTATGTCAATACGACATAACCCATTTTTCGTTTGTTCCTCGATTTGCCCCACTATTGCCCCACCTTTTCCATTCCACACATCAAAACCATTGCCTCGAACCGGATCATATTGACCACAGCGCGTGGCGCGTGTAATTCACGCCACACACTCTGCATAGTCCGCCAAACCTACTCCATCAATCCCAACATCTTTGCCGCAGCGACAGCCTGGGTCTTTTCCTTCCCTTCTGGCATGGCGTTCAGCTTTGCACGGATATCTGACAACTTGACCTGAGGAACAGTAGCCTTTCGCACGGTCATTTCTCCGGCACAAATACCCTTCCATACCTTTTCCATTGCAGCCTTCTGCTTTTCAAAACTCACGCCGTTTTTGGTAGCTCCCGCCACGCAGTCGGATAGTTTTTGCTTCAGTCCATGTTGGAATAGCTCATGGACAATTCCTTTCCCCTGGTTTTGTTCAAACTCTTTAATGTCTTTGTACTCTGCCACAAACATTGTCCCGTCAGCGAAGGTACAGGTCATCTTCTTGTCTTCCAATTTCCAGGTCAATTGTCTAGTTGCCATAATGTCACCTCGTATAGTTAGGTTTGTGACCAGGTATATCCCGATCATTTGACTAAACTATAGCTCGAAGTTGGTGATATATCAAGTTATATCATATAGTTAAATAGGTATGTCCTGGGTAGATGCACGCTTAATCTTTTGCCAAAATCCTTAGAGGCCCCCCATAGAGCCCCTTGCCACCCCCTCACTTCGGGGTGACAGGACCCTCGCGATACTCAAGTAGAAAATAGAAGTCCAACTGCTAATAGTCTAATTGGAGTTGCAAACGTGAATATTTCACGAATTGAACTGGAAGGATTAGATGAGGTGGTGGGACCGCCCGCCCTATATTAAGTAGTCCCGCTTAGCTGACTACAAGTCTAACTCGTCACACCACAAATCTAACTGATTACATTAGTATAAGTAACATGGTCCCGCTTAGCTGTGAACTCGCTGGGTCAGTTGTTCTCTTCCTTGCAGCTGCCAACAATAATATTTGCACCCGCTCCCCGGCACCCTCAACTCTAATAACTCGCACGCATTTGGGCGTGCGTTGGCTTTCTCTCCATCCACATTGGTAATCTTATCAGTACCCGCGCGGCACTGTCCAAGTTGCTAAATAGATTCCGACCCTTTTGGGCGTCGGGGTGGCAATCGGGGAGACAATACCCTCGTGATACTCAGGAGGATTTTAGAGTGGAATAGCTGCTAAAATGGTTGTAGCAGTTGGATGGATAGCATATGGAGGTTTGACCGAGCGTTTGAAAATTTGTGAGGATGAACAGTAAAAATCTTCCATTGTCTTTTTTCCCTGATGCCGATGCATTGAATATAACGAGTGCTTGAATTTTCTCCATTTTGTCCAATGGTTGGCTTAATTCATGACAGGTAAGTGATTGATATTCCGTTTCTGAGTTTTAAAACATTAGACAGGGTAATCTATTTTGTCTAATTTTTGATTTTGTGTGGAGGCATTTGCAAGATTTTTCAAGGAGCAATGATTTATTGCGACAATGCTTCACACACTGTAGGATTTTGAAGAGTATTCACAATCTGACAAAAAATCGAAAATAATGTGTTATCCTGAGACACAAAATTGATTGTTCTCTGCATCTACGTTGCCGAGAACCACTGTTAGTCGAAAAAGGAATAACCAATGACGGAACAAACGCACAAAACCTCTGATGTATTTGGCATTAGTCGTGACTTGCCTTTGAATTATGTCACACGGACATCCGCTGACGACTTGTTGATTAACAACTTAACCAGAGCCAGGCATTTAGTTATCTATGGCAGTTCGAAACAAGGCAAAACAAGCCTCCGGAAACACTGCCTGAACATTGACGACTATATTGTCGTGCATTGTTCTAATAAGTGGTCGATTGCGGATTTAAACAGTGCAATTCTGAAGAGAGCCGGTTTTGAAGTGACTCTATCCACGTCGAAAACAACATCTGGTAAATCAAAAATATTGGCAAAAATCAAAACCAATTTCTTCGGTTCAGGCGCTGAGGGCGGCGCGGAAGCAGAAAGGAACACTTCCGAGCAAATTACTACTCAGCCGTTAGAACTGGACCCAGAAGATGTCAACGACATTATAACTTGTTTAAACAACATATCTTTCAATAAATACATAATACTAGAGGACTTTCACTATCTTTCCACGGAGACTCAGAAGGATTTTTCGGTTGCCTTAAAAGCTTTCCACGAAGAATCAAAATACTGCTTCATCATTATTGGAGTGTGGCTTGAAGAGAATCGCCTAACTGTATACAACGGCGATCTGACCGGAAGGGTTGTTTCAATCGATGCTGATATATGGCAAGAATCTGAGCTTAGAAAAGTTGTTTCTGATGGTGAGTCTCTTCTCAACATCTTCTTCTCAGAAGAGTTCACGAACGACCTCATCGCAAATGCTTATGGCAGTGTATACATCATACAAGAAGCTTGTTATCAGTGCTGCCAAAAGTATGGAATTACTCGCACTCAAGAAACCACGATAACAATTGGTTCTAAAAGCGAGGCGTCTGAGATAGTAGAGGCTGTTGTTAACCAACAAACGGGAAGATTCAATTCTTTTATTACTCAATTTGCTGATGGTTTTCAGACAACAGAGCTTCAAATGCATCGATGGTTACTGCATCCTGTATTAACGGGAGATATACCTAGTCTGAGAAAAGGAATTCGATACAACGAAATCCGAAAAAATCTTATAGCTCACCATCCATCCGGAGCCGGTCTTAACCCCGGCAATATCACGCAGGCACTTCAGTCAACTGCGTCATTGCAAGTGAAGAAGGAAATCAAGCCCATAATTCTCGACTATGATCAAACGAATCTACGATTAAACATAGTAGATAGCAGTTTTCTGATCTGGCTAAACAAACAAGATAGGACTGAATTGCTTGCTTTAGCTGGCGTTGAAGCAGTGGCTCCAGCGGATGGACCAACAGCGCACGCCGCTGAGTAAGCTAGTTATTTCCTAACCTGCCCCGATTAGACAAAATAATTCATTCTGTCTAATGTGTTATAGTCGATTCTGAATCGAAATAATATATCCAGTTTTGAAAAAGGAAGCCGGAGCCCTATCGTTTCTTTATAACCGGAGAGCCATAACTTTTTTCTTCCACATATAAAATCCTTTCGTAAATGTTGCTGGAGTTGACTACGCAGTAGTGACCGTGAATTTTTCACGTTTGGAACTGTAGCCACCTTTAGTGTAATAACCCATGTGCGAGACATTTGTCGGAGCACATAAGTATGGAAAGCCATATACCCCTGAGACCCTCTTAAGGGAGGCTGTTGGGAAGATTGACTATGGTTTCTGATTAATGATTTAGTGCCACAATGTATTGCTTGTTTTTGCTTAAGTGGTTTGTTATGGTTCATACCTGAACTCCTCTAATGATAATACGTTAGGCAAGGACCTGAAAGAAAAGATCGAGAGGGAATTGTGATTGTATTTCGTAAATTATCATTAGTCCTATTCGTGGTGTTTTTCTTTGTCCCTGTACATACCGCTTGTGCCAAAGATGGGTCATATGAAGCTGAAGTAACCACACCTAGCGGTACATACTCGGTTGAAGTTGAGGTGGTGGATGGGGAGGTAGCTTTTGTTCAGTGGCCCAATGGTGGCGATATGAACGTTTATGGTGCAGAAGTAATCAACGGGGAAGCTTATGGTACAAATTCACGAGGGGAGTTTATTGAAATAGAGATTGAAGATCCTAGTTATGAAAAAGAGACAGATATGGATATTGATTCTGAAGAATAAGGCAGGGCTACTGTTGTAAGATCTGAAAGGTATCTCTTAAAATCAAGGACACAAGTAGATGAGCAACACATCAGCAACAGCAATATTGAAGAACATATGCATAATATTGGCTATATTACTGTTAATATGTAGTTATTCCTCTTCTTACGCTTCCACACACCTTGTAGGAAAGGTTGTCGGGGTCTCTGATGGAGACACCATTACCGTCCTCCAGAATAACCAGCAGTACAAGATAAGGCTCTACGGAATTGACTGCCCTGAGTCCGGACAAGCTTTTGGAAATAAAGCGAAAGAGTTAACCTCATCACTCGTTTTCGGTAAGACTGTAGATGTCACTGTTTACGATATCGATAAGTATCAGCGGAGCGTAGGCGTTGTTCGTGTCGATGGATTGAATGTGAATGAGGCCATACTGAAGAATGGGTTTGCCTGGAAATACACCAAGTACTGTATTGAATCCTTCTGTAATGATTGGACGACCTTAGAGGAACAGGCGTCAAGGCAGGGAGTCGGCTTATGGAGTGATAGGGACCCTATGGCTCCTTGGGATTGGCGGCATAGTCCTCAGAAGGAGCAACAGGTTGAATCGAATGCAGCAGGAAAACTGAAACAACAGGCGACATACAAAGAGAGTGTATCGGGCAGACTATTTCACGGCAATACGAATAGCCATGTTTATCATAACTCTGGTTGTCAGTATTATAACTGTAAGAATTGTACCAGTAGTTTTAATTCAGGCGATGATGCTAGAAAGTTGGGGTATCGTGCATGTCAAAAATGCGGCGGATGATTGACAGGGTTGAGGCAGAAAGCAGTGTACTTTAAACAGCCTAATTTGTATCTTTGTGTTAATTTCTGACTATTCGATTTAATGGGTATTAAATTGTAACTATCTAATATTAATATACACTTTGTTGTTTTTTTTTACTGCGACTTCAATCCATACAAGTCAGGTGATATTGATTGCTAAAATTGAACTGGAGGTTGAATTATGAAGAAGATTGCTCTGGCAATACTATTTGTGTTTTCGTTTTCAGCGTTTGCAATGGCGCATAGTGGTGGTACTGATAAATTTGGCTGTCATAAGGACCACAAAACAGGCGATTATCACTGCCATTAACAATAGTCAACAGTCTTAAGCTTGATATGGAAGGAGGAGGCCGTGGCAGCTGGCTTCCGGCCACATAGGGCGTGTGTTGAGTAGAAGGGAGATGCGTGGCTCAAGGCTGATCTGTTGACAATTTTATAGATCAGTGATAGAAATGACAGTTAAGATCCTGACTTTAAAATGACTATAGTGGATAAAACCACTGACCACAGGATAGATCCTGTTAATTCAGTACCTCTGAGGTTTTTGGTGATAAGAGTTTGAGGTCATTTTCAGAATGTTCTGTCCATTTTTGTTTGATTTGACCATGAAAATTTTACAAAGGGGGAAGTATGTTTAATTTGCCAAGAGTAAAAAAATCGTTGATTGGCTTAGCGTGTGCGAAGCGCATTAAAAAGGTTGTTGCAAGCGTGATCATTTCAGCAGGACTAGTCCTAGCCTGTATTACCCAGCCTACAAACGTTAGCGCGACAGTTTCCAATATAGATAACCTCACAGTAAGATCACAATACACGCAAACCGGAGCACTATTACTCACCTCCCAAAATGATGAGGTTGGTAAATGTTCTTGGCATCAATCACATGTTTCGCACGCTTCTCACGCTTCTCATGAATCGCACGTATCTCATTATTCAAGCAGATATTAATGACTGAAAATTGCAAAATTGAATGTTCACTGGATGACCTTGGTAAATATGCTAGTATATCCATAGATACCAAGGTCTTCAGCGAAATATCTGTTATGAAGACTGCTTATTGGTTTACAAATGAATATTTTCTTTACCTTTGTCGAGGTACTAATGGCATAGAAACTAATCTATTTGTAGAATTCAGGTTGAAGGAGCCAGCTGAGAACGAACTAATTCGACTTGAAAATGCGTGTCGCGAGTTTAGTAATCGTCTTATTGATCAAGTAGTTCGCCAATCGGTATTAACCGAAACTTCAGCCTTTCGAGACACTTTGGTGAAAAAAGCCTTTTTTGAGGGTCGTCTTAGAACTGACTTGGTCAATGCTGAAAAGTAACACTCGCCGACTCGACAATACCTTATACCCCAAAAAAGCGGTTGCCGAAGCTCGAATGGCATATCGTGATTACTGCGACTTCTTGATTAAGAAGCATGGTAATGACCATGTGACATTAACGATTTCTATCAAGTCCAACTATTCAGAGCATAGTCGTCAAATAATCCTCGAGTTCTGGAATTACCTTCTTGATACCTCATGTCAAGTCAAAATCGAGGATTAATTTATGGCGATTTTTTTTCCTCTAGAGAGTTTTCTTCCAGAAACAGGCTATGACCTTTTACCCTTTGATTTTACTCGCCTTGATTCAGGAGAGTATCTACTGATAAATTTGTCTGGTGAATTTTTGCGGTTAGAAGCAGATATCTTCGAGGCCTTCACAAGGAAAGTTCTTACACCAAATTCCAATCAATATTGGAATCTCAACGCCAAACATTTTCTGAGAGATTCTTCGAACAAGGGAACCTCTGAAGAATTACTAGCATCAAAGTATCGTACTAAAAAATCTTTTATTGAGGGTTTTACAAAACTGCACATTTTTGTAACCTCCATCCGTTGCAATCAATCTTGCCAGTATTGCCAAGTATCGCGTCATAACGAAAGCGATGGCGAAAGTTCGGATATGAGTCTTGAGGTTTTACATAAATCTATCGATTTAATGCTTAAAAACCCTTCTCGTAATGTGACGATGGAATTTCAGGGCGGTGAGTCACTGCTTCGGTTCGATCTTGTTAAAGAAGGTGTTTTATATACTAAAAGATGCAACGAGGCTATTGGGAAGCATGTCAACTTCGTAATTTGTACAAATCTAACGTTATTGTCAGACGATCATCTGGCGTTTTTCAAAGAGCACAATGTGCAGATCTCGGCATCATTGGATGGCCCCGCAAAACTACACAATAAAAATCGCCCTATCTCAGGGTCTGATGCTTACTCAACTGTTGTAAGAAATATCCGTCGCTCACAAGAAGCCCTTGGTAGCGATGCTGTTTCTGCTCTTATGACTACATCGCGAGAGAGTCTCAAATACCCTAAAGAGATAGTTGATGAATATCTTTCTCTCGGGCTACGTTCGTTATTTGTTAGAGAACTCAATCCTTACGGCTATGCGCTAAAGACGAAACAGATTATCGGATACTCAATAGATGATTTCATTGAGTTCTACAAAAAAATTCTTCCATACATTATACAAGTCAATCGCAACGGAAGTACTTTTGCAGAATCCTATATCACTCTTATTCTTACAAAGATTTTGACACCATGGCCTGTAGGATTTGTCGACCTGCAATCACCTGCCGGGGCTGGTATGGGAGTAGTAGTTTATAATTATGATGGAGATGTTTACGCATCAGATGAATCTCGAATGCTGGCCGAAATGGGTGACACGTCTTTTCGACTTGGTAACGTCTTAGACGACAGTTATGAAGATATTTTCTTCGGAGAAACAATGCAAAATATCGCATTGGTTAATTGCAACGAAGCCTTAGCTGGCTGTTCAGATTGTGTTTACCACACTTATTGTGGTGCCGACCCTGTTAGAAATTATGCAACACAGAAGGATTTTTATGGATATAGACCTGCCAGTGATTTCTGTTACAAAAATTTATCTATTATAAAATATGCTTTTAAATTAATTTCAGCGTCAAACCACGACGCTGATCTCTACAGAATAATATGGTCCTGGATCACACGGGGGGATGTAAATCAGATGGACAATAAGAGATACCGCAATTGAAGTTACATATAAAAGCAAAAGCCGTTGGCATTGAAAAGCAAACTATTGCTAGGATCACGAAGACATCTGTTCTTGATAAGCGTGAAGATTATTTCTTACTTGTAGATGACGATAGTTCAATTAAAGATTATAGCGGTTATGCAGGGATAATAGCGAAGGATTTTCCGCAGAGTGAACATCCAAATATTCCCTTAGTTTATGGTTTTGACATTGGAATATTAAAACCAGGACATATAATATCGGTCGATAAAAATGGATTTATTAACGTAGTTTATCGCCCCGAATCTCAAAACAACATAATTTTTGCTACAGCACGATGTAATAATCACTGCTTGATGTGCTCCCAACCACCAAAAGAATCACATGAATACGGTTTGGTTGAAAACCATTTGCGTTTAATTGATCTCATCAACGACGCCCCAGAGACGCTTTGTATCACCGGGGGGGAACCAACTCTTCTTAACGATCAACTTATTGCTGTTCTCAGCAAAGCTTCTATATGCTTGCCTGAGACTAATCTTTATATGCTTACAAATGGTCGCCAATTTGCCGATGAAACATACGTAAGGAAAATTGCGGCAATCCCCCATTTAAAACTCCTGTGTGCCATTCCTGTTTATGCTGATGTGGCTCCAGTCCACGACTATATAGTTCAGGCCAAAGGAGCATTTAGCCAAACTATTAATGGCTTATACAATTTAGCTCGTTATAAGCTTCCTGTGGAAATTCGAGTTGTGCTTCACAAACAGACCATTCCTCGTCTTCTACCTTTGATGGAGTTTATTTATCGAAACTTACCCTTTGTCAGTCATGTGGCTTTGATGGGGTTGGAAAACATGGGGTACACAAAGATCAACAAAGAATTGTTATGGATCGATCCTTTGGATTATTTAGATGAGTTAGAAAAATCTGTCAGGTATCTCCACTACCGTCAAATGTCAGTATCCATTTTCAATCTCCAGCTTTGTGTTTTAAAACCCTTCCTATATCCGTTTGCCCGAAAAAGCATTTCTGATTTTAAAAACATATTTTTAGAGGAATGTGAATATTGTTCTGCAAAAGATAATTGTTCTGGATTATTCAAATCTTCTGCTGCCCAGCATAGTCGAGGTATTAAGGCATTCAAGGAATCACTTGCAATGTGATTGGGTGCTTTTGTCTACTGATTTTGCTTCACATATTCTAATGGAAAGTGGTGATAATAAAGATCCTGTCTCCCGTGTTATTTTTTGCCGGAAACCGCTCCATGGTCACCTCACCACTACCACTGTTAACATAGCCCTACCTTGACCACCAAGAACCAAATATTATCTCTCCTCCCTAATTCTCCTCGGTATCTTTCTAATAAAGCACATCCTGCAATCCTCCAGGGAGTATTGCTCGTTACGAGCAATTCGCATACCTTTCCCTTTAGGAGGGAAAGGGCAACCCGGGAGTCCCTGTGTTTCTTTCGGAGTATCGAAATTATGCCGGACTACTGGAGAGGGAGGAAGGCAAATGCGGCACAGGGAGTCGGATAGCCTCTAGCACCGAAGAAGGCGGGTAATGCTGCTGTTCTATTAATACTTGGAGAAGATTTGGCCAATATGCAGCAGGAAATTGCTTTGCTTAGAAAGAGGTGACAGTGGCCATTGCTGCTCTGTTGTCTAAACCCTGCTTCCTGCTGTGCTAGAATCAGGGTTGGATTGGCCCCTTGCTGTGCTTGGGGGCCTTTTAAAGGGGAAGATGAAGGGACAGAGTTTTCAGACTGGCCCAAAAAACTTGCAGGGCTTTTGTCTTTTCATTTTAGTTGTTATTACAGGGAATTATATTGTCCAGTTCACCAAAAAAATCGATTGGGCAAATTTTACCAAGCTCGGTAAAACCGGAAGATCTGAAGTTACCGGAAAATTGGACACATTGCCCTTTGGTTAGATTTGTGGCTTGGTTATAAACTTTCTGACCTTTGTCGGTATCTTGATCGTGAAATGTTAAATTATCTATTTTGATCCTAATATATACATCATCACCACCGTGATCAGTACTAATACTAGTTAGGATACCTTGTGCGGATTCCACATGACGAGCTTGCTCTGGATGATAAGCACTCTCAAAATCTCTGAATATTGCACTCGCTACTATTTCATTTGCTGCTCTCTTGTACTTCAAGCAATATCCAGTTATGTCATCTATCCATGGCATTGAGGAAGCAACTAGAGCTTTCTTTTTTTCTTGCTGACGCTGCAATTCCGCAGCAGTTTCTTGCTGACGCTGCAATTGCTCAGCAGCGGTTGGGTCATTTTTTGTTAATTCTTGATTGCACTTTGAGGTTAAAAGTGCGAACAGAAAAGTAAGAAATAAAAAAGCACCAAATATGTGTAAACAGCCTGCCTCTTTATTTCTTTTGATTTTTTTATTTTCTGTTGGCGCACCACATTTAGGGCAGAAGGCGGCTTGTTTGCTTATCAAATTGCCACAGTCAGGACATTCAGTAAGTGTTCCGGCAGTCTCAATGGTAGTAGTGACTTGTGGAGAACAGGCACGTACAAATTGAACGCTTTTGTGACATTCAGGGCAGGTTTTGCTTGAATTTATATAGGATTCTTTCCCTGGGAGAATTGTACCACAATTTGGGCATTTAATATCAAACCATAGTCCAGTTTCCAATCAATCTCCTCCGCTCAGGTTTTCACTATTTTATACACTTTAAAATCATCGAAAACAGTTAACAAACTTTCTAGGCGAAGGCATTTTAAATAGCTGAACTTATCCTTTCAATCAACATTTTGCAAAGCTTAATACCATTTGGCAAAATTTCAGGAGAGTTTCAGTTCTATTGCCAATCTCTAAAAAATTCCTTATTTGCCTTAAGCGCTGGCTTAATACAGCGCAAAGCTCCACCTTTCTCTTATTCCTGCTGTTCTTCCCCTCTTTTTCTTTATCTACTACCCCCCGGCTAAGGCTATGGCCCTCCGATAGAGCCTAGCGCGAGCGTAATCCCCTACAGGTACAACTACAGTTACGAACGTGAAAAAATCACGAATGGATCTGGACCGTTTGTAGAGAAATAGCTGAATAATATGGAACTATACACATTCCAGCAAATCCCGACCCACTAAGCCCTGGGTAGCGAGACAATGCCAACCAGATACACAGATGAAATTCCGAAGTCATTAGCTGCAACGATTGTTTGGGATTGCAAATTTTCGCGATAGCACATAACTTAAAAAATCGGTTCATTTTGAGAGAAAAAGGCAGAACCTGATCCATAGACATATTCAAAGGCTCCCTGATGCAAAATCGTTATGCTGGAGATGTTGGTGATTTTGGCAAGTTTGCACTACTGAGAGCTTTATTTCGTGCTCCACAGTACAAAATCGGCGTTAATTGGTATCTGTTTCCTGATGAATCGCACAATGCTGACGGAAAACACACTACTTATTTGAATGATTTCGAATATTTGAATTGTGATAGCCATTTATGCGAGCTACTGTCAAGTGTCGCTTCTGGTAATCGAACTGTTGCCGGTCTAGAGTCTTTGAATTTACTTCCATCAAACACGGTCTATTTTTCAGAAGTATTAAATTTTCACATCCGATACCCTGCCCAGAACAAAGGGGATAGAGTGAAAAGAGAGTTAGAGCGCAAAGCATGGCTGCAGAACGCCAAAAGCACCTTGGCTGGTTGCAATGTGGTCTTCCTCGATCCTGACAATGGTTTAGAAGTTTCTTCTTGTGCTAAATTAAGCCAGAAAAAAGCGGGGAAGTATATCTATTACCATGAAATCAAGGTGTTGAGTGAAGGAAAAGATACTTGTATAGTTTATCATCATCTTAATCGCCACAAAAATCATGGATCTCATATGAATCAAATTCAGCATCGTACAAGTGAATTGAGGGAGATCATCAATCCGACAGGTAAAATATTCGCCTTACGTTTCAAGCCTTACAGTCCGCGTGCATACTTCATATTAACGAATTCGAGCCTAGAAGTTGCCATAGAAGAAGAGATTGATGGCTTCATGAAAAGTGAATACGGAAAACACTGGGATACTTACCACGAAGGCTGAATTGATTTTCAATGACCTTTATATAAAAAGAAACCATGCCTACCGCTGAAGAACTATACCGTATAATCTTCCATGATTTAACAAAGTTAATGGCTGGCTATTTTGAGAAAGCTATGGCAGAGGATAAATGCAATTGGTGGCAAGAGCGCGTCCTCGAAAAATTGACAGATAATCAACGACGGATTGCCGACCAGCGTAATTTCCGATCAATTGACAAATTTGATATTGCTGCCTTAGCGCGTATCTTTCAGCAAAATTGGACTTTTCTTGAGGGAAAGGATGATCGACTGGATGATTTCGCGCTCGATCATTTAAAGACTATTACATCAGCTAGACATGCATTGGCTCATTGGCAGACCACAGGGGTCTCCCAAGATATACTTAATCACATTTTTAACGCCGTACAGCTTTTTGTTAAATGCCTGAAACCAGGAATTCCTCAGCAACCCCCACCTCCTGGCGACAAATTTAAAAGCGGTAATACGCCCACAACGCAAATAGGATATGTAAATAAGAATAAACAGGAAGTTCTTGGAACTAGAGGCAAGTCTGGTAATCTTCCTGGTCAAAAGTCATATAAAGTGAGATGTCTTAGCGAAAATTCTGAGGGGAAAGTTTGCAGGAACATCTATGGAGCTAATGGTTGTGATCTTCACATAAGGAAATGCACGAAATGTCAGGGGGG
>JAAXWV010000212.1 GCA_013334845.1 Candidatus Roizmanbacteria bacterium
AATATTCACGAACCTGAATTTTACTCCATCCCACTTGGAATTATCCGTTTCTAATAATCCCATAATATCTTCTACTTTAGGTTTGGATATGGTTGTATCTGTGATATCCCACAGTACAGATACTTCCGTTACTTTAGGGCTTTCGTAGGTGTAAGAGAAAATTACCGTTGAGGTAATTATTAAACTTCAAGAAATCTTTGAGCTGATTAAGAGTCATCCAACAGTAACTTTCCGGAACGTCGTTTGGAAATCTGTCATCAACTTCAATAATCATGTTCTTATTTTGCTCTTTGAAAAACCGCCCACCCTCCTCGGATTGAAACGAAGAGTACCGTATCTGATCGGGCTTTGCATTCAACACATCGTTAAGAAAATAGGGTTCATATTCACTTAGCCCTTTTCGATAATTACCAGTGAGGCACTGTACAGTTGGGGCAAGTTCAATAATATCTAAATTCCCTGCTTCTAACTTTGCTTGTACCAAAAAATGGTAGACACCATCTATTTTCTTGATCAGAAAAGCCATTATCCCTTCTTGTGCCGATTTAATTAAAGGCTGAGACCATCGCTGTACTTCCCGGTTACCAATCTCAACATTGACGCCAATGACTGAAAAATATTTACCTTCTTCATGATGAATTTCATAATCTGTTTTAACCCACCGCCTAACATCTTTTAGTGGAATTCTTGACACGTCCAATTCGTATAATGCTTTTTGACGCGTGATCCAAGAAATAATTTGCTCGGTTTCATGAAGATGTGTATCACGGTCGAGAGAAGATCTTAGCAAATTGCGCTCATATTCCGAAGAAGAGCTTGCAATTGATTCAAAAGCCCCATAGAGTTCTAAAAGCTGAGCGGGATAATCACCAAATGGAATACCCGATATGACTGTGCGGGTATCCATATTAACTATATTATCATAATGAAGCATCTGCTTAAGCTGTCCAAGAGTCATCCATATAAAGTTGTCGTGTAGCGAAACTTCACCTTCAACTTCAACAATCATGTTACGATTACGCTTTCGCAAAAAACGAGCCCCTTGTTCTGACTGAAGCTGGTCAAGTAGGATTCTGACATCTTTTTTTTCTCCGCTAAAATATTCGAGGTATAGCGGACGGCTCCCTTTATGAACCTGCGTATAATTGCTTTTTGTAGCTTGAAGAGTAGGAGAAAGTTGAACATAATTAATATTCCCAGGCTCAATTTTGGCCTGCATAAGAAAATACAGAATACCATTGATCTTCTTTGAAATAATACCCAAGATTCCTATTTCAGGCTGGTTAATAATTGGCTGATCCCATTCAGGAACTTTACCCCAATTAGTTTTGACGCTGATCCCAACAATTGAAAAAAACTTTCCTGTTTCATGAACCAAATTCCCCAAATCCGGATGAAAAAGCCATCCTTTCATTTCGGAAAAAAGCACTTGTTCAATTGTAATAACTGTCGCTTTTTTCTTACTATCTATCCACTGAAGAATATCAGACTCCGTGTGCAATGTGTTCTCCACTGCTATTGCTGACTTTAGAAAAGCCAATTCCGTCTCACTGGCCTTTTGGCCGCTATTTCTGAAAGTTAAGTGCATACACTGATTGAAAACGTATTACACTAGTTAGTGATAGTATTATTGACACGAAATATTTGCACGCCGTTTTTATCGTAAATCTTCTCGTAGTAAGTTAATAAATTGGGTTGTTTGAGTAGTTTTTGCTCTTCTTGTGATAAGTAGAGGTATTGGATTCGATATTCCTTTAAAATTGGCATTTGCTCTTCTATTGTTGACGACAACCAAAATCTTTCACTATCTTTTCTGTGTTTTACCACGTTTGCATCAGCAGCGGCATTGCCAAAACAGCGCATCAAAGCTATATTTGGCAGAAAAACCCCCGCTTGTCCGGCACACATGACATTTCCATTAGGCTGCTCCCTAAGAAAACGCATTGCCTCATACTCAGCAACCGGAATGTTACCCGATTTCGATGTAGCAAATACGTAGAGAACTGTTGATGGGAGCATTATTACAAAGAGGATAGAAACCACTACGCGCTTCCTCTCAGGAAGATATTCATGAATCAGATAAGCGCACAACCCACTTAGAGGGAGCCAAATTCCGAGTTTGAAACGCGCAGCAAAAACGAAATTTCCCAAATTTGATAATTTTTTCACAAACGGTGTTGCACCGCCCAAGTTAAGCACCCCTTCATGTATCATTTTTCTGAAATCATGATGCGGTGACGCAGCAATAGCAACTGCAGCTGAAAACCATATACCAAAGAGTACTGGAATCCATATTTTTTCACTTGTAGTGCTAAGTAATGAGATGAGATAACTTCTTTTTATCCAAATTGTAACGGCAACAGTTAGAAAAGCTAATCCAAGGAATAGCAGTCGTAACTTAACATTGTAACCTTGGACAATGAACTCTGAAAACCCAACTGTTGAAAATCCAGTGGCTATAAGCAATGCAAAATAGAACTGTTTTTCGGGTGTTCTGCGAAAAATGATCCAGAGCGATAGTGCGAACATAGGAAACACAGCAAGCCATACCGTAACTAAGTCTGTGTTATGCAGGATTTGCAGGTAAGCTGTAACCATATCACCAGCATTCGGGTTCATGCGATAAATTTGCCAATATGCTGCAGCCCCAAGAAACCCAATAACAGGAATTAACCCTGCAGCTAAAATAGACCTTCTTCGGCTGTCATCTGTACAACGTAACCACATCAGCCCGCCAAGAATCAACATCATGACCATAAATACCTGTCCAGAGGCCGGATGAAAAAAAGCGGCGAGGAAAATAAAAAGTGCTGAAAAAATGATTTTTTTTGAACCGATTTGCTCTTCTTCCAACGCTTCATAAAAGTTGACGAGTGAAAAAAGCCCAAAAAACCGTGGCATCAGATAATGCACACGACTCATAATTGTCATCGTGGTCAATGCATTTCCATCCATAAATTCATGACTAATGCTATGATTTTCCCCTGACCAACCACCTGTAATAATCTGGGGTGCCCAAAGCCCTGCACTTACCCCACCCCATATCCATTTTACCAAAAGAATCATGCCAGAAATACCTGAACCAAAATAGGCCAAAATGAAAGCTAATACTGCAGTTTTTTCATTCTTCAGAAAAGTTTGGAAGAAACGATATGTTGCATAAGCACAAAGCCCATTCCAGATAGCATCAATAATGATATACATTACCTCAGCAGGAATACCTATTATATGTCCAAAAATGCC
>JAAXWV010000213.1 GCA_013334845.1 Candidatus Roizmanbacteria bacterium
GGCGATATACAGGTACATGAGGACTGGGATAATATTCCTGAATATCATAAGGAGTGTGCATGGTATACATCATCATGTGATATTTGTGGTCGTTCGATGGAAATCCACCGCGCATGGGATAATCCACCGACAGCACATAAAGAATGCAGAGAAAGAGAGGCCGCTAAGTGGCATACTCGTTCATGCAGACATTGTCATGGAGAAATCAGATACCATGAGGACTGGGATAATATTCCTGAATATCATAAGGAGTGTGCATGGTATACATCATCATGTGATATTTGTGGTCGTTCGATGGAAATCCACCGCGCGTGGGATAATCCACCGACAGCACATAAAGAATGCAGAGAAAGAGAGGCCGCAAAATGGTATGAGATAAAGTGCAATAGCTGTGGACACCCAATAAAGGCAAATCGTGATTGGGATACACCACCCAAGTTTTGTAAACAATGTAAAGAAAGAAATGCACCGAAAAATGTTTCCTGTGAACATTGTGGAGCTAGCTTCACAATTCCAACAGGTACTCAAATAAAATGCAATCAACAAGGATGGGAGTTGCCGAGAAAGTGTCCTGATTGTCGAGAGCTTTTTAAATATAAGCCATTCAAAACTATAAAAGAGGAAACAATTATTGGAAATATTGTTTATCGGACATATAACAGTATAGGTAAATTAATTTCTGAAACCCGGCATGAAAAAACAGCATTTGGGAATGATAGACAGCGACATACAAGTCAAACAGGAAAAACCACTGGATTCACAAAAGAGAAAGAAACTATCTTTGGTACGCCATATCGTGAGACGAGTCGCACTGACGGATCTGTAAAATCAAAATCAAGAGAAAAAACCGATATTCTAGGGAATAAATATACGGAAAGCGAGGGTGGATCATCTAATACCAAGCACAAAACAACCACAGAGTCAACAGTGATAGGCAAAAAATACAGAAAAACAGATTAGAAAAACTTCTATTAACTTTAGAAGTATCCAGGGTAGTTCCATTAATGAACCATTGCCTTTAGGATATGACTGTACCTATCTCAGACCCCTTATTGGCTCCTGGTATTACTCGGGTATATGTTTGTTACCAAATGATCTAACCGAATAGCGGGTTAGGTCGCTTAACACCTGATCAATTTGTGATTCGTCAAACGGACTTTTGCCATAAAAAAGTGGCTGGTTAAACAGGGCCACTTCCATTTCATTAAAATAAAACTTTGAATATGGAGGGATTTTGGCCAATCAAAACCTAGAGAGAAAACAAAAGTTTACGCAACAAGTAGTTGTTTTCGTTGAGAGATTCAGAGAAGTTCCTGCAGCCTCGTGGGCGATAACCACAGGGGCGATTACGATTTTTGCTGCACTGCAAGCTGTGGCTTTTCCTGATCTAAAGGGCCAAGCAGCACTTTTAACTCTGCTTGGCGTGGTAGTTCTGTCAGTCACTGCTGCTGGTTGGTATGCGCTCAGACAACCTTCCCAGCTTCAGCGGATACTTGAAGCACGAGCGCACTTTAACGAGGGCTGTATTGCCTTCGAGGACCGGCGCTACGAAGTGTCAATTCAGCACTTATATCAGGCGTGCGTAAAGGACGATAACAATTATTTTTATGTATCAAGATATGGGCGTGCTTGTCTTCGTCTTGGGAGATACGAAGAGGCTATTACTGTATTAACGCAGGCTCATGATCTTTCTCCTACCAAGGAAGGTAAATTAGCTGCTAGACGAAACCGGGGCGTAGCGGCAATGGTTGTAAACAAATGGGGTCTTGCCCATTCGGATTTCACAGAGTACTTGGAAACCAATAAGAATTCTGGAGTAGTATATAGAATGCGTGCGCTTATCTATCTAGCGACTGGTGATTTATTGGAAGCAGAAGGTGATGCACTTAAAGCAATAAAAATTTCACCTAAGCTTTGTGCAACACATGCCACTCTTTCCACAGTGCTTGCTATCGCAGGGGATGTTGTTGGTGCACGCCAGGAGTTAAGTCATGCACTGACTTTGAATCACGAAAAAGCTATATCGCTCTATGCCCTTGCCCAAGCACATGCTGCTCTCGGGGAAATGGATGAAGCAATTCGCCGACTAGGTAGTGCGGTTCGTGCAGACACTCGATTTAGTCCACGAGCTAGTCTGGATCCTTTATTCCTGATATTACGACGTGATGATGCTAGGTTCAAGCGGGTCACTAATACTGAAGGCAAAATGATATTAGGCAATATCGATGAAGAGGAATCATAATATTGATAAACTTTAATCCAGATATTACCGTAAATGGGGCAAGTATCCTACCTCTAAAGACCTAATGCTTTCGTATACAGAAATTTTATTATTTATATAAAAAAATGGATTTATAAAGTAAGATACTCTGATAATAAAAAACTATTAAAAAGGAGTGTGTTAAATGTCACGTAATTTCACTTACATTGATAACTCAAATGTATATGCAGAAGGATGTAGGGTATCTGCCGTTTCAAAGGGATTTCCTGGAGCTGCAACTATCATTGAGGCAATGAATAATAAAGTTGTTGATTATTCATGGAAAATAGATTATGGCTTTCTACACGATTTTGTGTGTGGTAAAGACGAACAAATTGGTTGTGCTAATCTATGGGGGTCACCACCACCCAGTGATTCTTTTTGGCAAATGGTGAAAAAAAAGGGTTTTGAGGTAAAAACATTTGATAGGAATGCGGCAGGAAAAGAAAAAAAAGTAGATGTGGCAATTGCGCATAAAATAACTAAAGACGCTTATTCTTGTGTCGTAAATAAAGGAGAAGATATTATTACGCTTGTTGCTGGAGATAAGGATTATGTGCCTGTAGTGGAAGATTTAGTGTCTGTGGGACACATAGTCCATGTTGTTTTTTGGGATCACGCTGCGCAGGAACTAAAAGATGTTGCTACAAAATTTATAAGCCTAAATCCATTTTTGTCATTTTGTACAAACAATAATATTTAAAGGCTAATAAAATATTTCTCATTTTACTTTGTTTATAAAGTTTATATTAATTTTCAGTTGACCTAAAATACACGACTCAAGCCCGGCGTTCAACCGGGCTTTTTTTACTCAAAAAAAAGTGCCGAATATAAAGCGTATTGTCCTTGCTTTACTGTTTGCGTAATATTGCCGCCATCCCCCGATCCCTCAACAGTAAAAGGCAAGCGAGATGTTGATGAAGTATTGTTGTAAAGAGTGTATGGCCTGGTGTTGCAAG
>JAAXWV010000017.1 GCA_013334845.1 Candidatus Roizmanbacteria bacterium
CTGGTTTTATGGAAGTAGGCGCATGTGTAATTTATGACGGCAAAAACGTTCATCTTGGATTGAGTCCGGCTTATGAATGGCCGGTCGAGGTGACGAAGATGATCTTATGCGGAAAAGCGGATGCGAGTCAGGCTTTCAAACTACTTGGTTACACTCATCATGAGAAGCTGGGTGCGATGCCTGGCGGGATCATCGGGGTTCTGACAGGGGGGAGAATGGGACGAGAGCAGTTTACCATGTATTCGATTATGATGGCCCTCATCCAACTCGAAAACGCCGACTATTATCGGTTATAATTCTTCTATGACAGACATTCAGGAATTACAGAAAGAAATCGAGGAAATAAAGGAGAGAAATCGTGCGGTAGAAAAAAACAAAGCTTGGGAAGGAAGCTATACCCGACGAATCTTACTGATAATCTTTACCTATCTTGCAATCGCGCTATATCTTAATGTGATTGAAGTTGATCGACCATGGATCAATGCAATTGTGCCGGCAGTAGGTTTCCTGCTTTCAACGCTATCTCTCTCATTTTTCAAAGGATTGTGGTCGCGATACATTTACAAGAAATAGAACAGGTAGTTCTTTGTAACTGTATACGCAATTCTTTACTGAGGAGAGATAAGTATTAGGATTTATTCTTACACTTTTACACCCCGAGAGTGTAGTTGGACACCGTTAGGGTGTGGGCAAGGTATTTTGTTAATATCATATTTTTACTATATTAACGGCATATTGACACTTTAGCGTTAATTTGATAAAATATAAGTATGAAATTAACGGTATCTCAAAAAATATCAGAGCTTTTTACCCAGTACCAGCTCAAAAGTAAAAATAAAGAGTCTCTCCTAGCTATGGTCGATTCTGTCGAGCTCTCGGAGCGGGTTTACAACTCCAACGCCATTGAGAACTCAACTCTTACTCTTCCTGAGACCGAGAAAATACTTTTACAACTTGAGGCGAGCAGACACATTTCCTTACGGGAAGTCTTCGAGGCTAAAAACCTGGCACAGGTGTATGAGTACGTGAAAATGACTGCCCCACAGCAGCCACTGACAACCGAGATGATTTTGTTGCTGCACAAAATGCTCATCACCAACATTCGTGACGATATTGCCGGTCGATTTCGACAGGAGGGCGAGATGGTACAGGTCGGAAATCACATCGGTCTTCCACCGGCTTTCATCGATCTTCGTATCCGGGAAGCACTAGCCCGTTTTAGTTCAGAAAATTTGTCTATCATTCAACGAATTGCTTCCTTGCATGTGGAGTTTGAGAGTATCCATCCGTTCATTGACGGAAACGGCAGAATAGGGAGAGTGCTTAACAATTACCTGCTCACCCGGGAAGGGTATCCGCCCATTATAGTGAGGAATAAAGAGAAAAATGCTTACTATTCCGCTTTGTCTTCGTATGACGACTCTCACAACACGAAGCCCATGGTTCGCATCTTTGAACTGGCAGCCCTCGAGTCCCTTCACAAACGCTTAGCATACTTGGATGGGGCAGAAATTATCCCGCTCTCCGAATACGCTTCTCGTGTGCAACGGTCGTTTCACACATTGCTAAATGCTGCACGACGTCAGACGATTCCGGCGTTTCGGGAAAAAGGCGTGTGGAAGATTGGAAAAATGCTATAGTGCAAAACTCTATCTCTCTTTCTTTACCTGATAGTGGAGCTCTAAGATATCGTCCTCCAGAGACACCATCTTTTGGAAGGTAAGGGGCAACAGAAAATCAGCCGGTCGGAAAAGTGGCGCTCCCTGTCCGAGCAACGACGGATTAACTAAAAGCACTACCTCATCAATTAGATTACGGATAGCAAACTCACTATTAATGGTTGAACCGCCCGTGATCACCACTTCAGAACACCCTTCTTTTTTCAGAAAATCTAACGCATCTTCGGGTGAATGAGCGAGAGTAAAACCATCCTTTAAACTGAGAGATGAATGGGAAAGTATTACTTTTTTGACACCTTCAAGTTCCCTGAGATATGACTTATCCCAGGTAATAACTGCCTCATAGGTTTTTCTTCCCCAGATGAGACTGCCTGTCTGCCGAGTCAATTGACAGAAGTGAATCCAATTTGTGTGAGAGAGAAAATCTTCGTTTCCATCTGAAGCGGCGATAATTCCATTGAGGGACATCGCCATAATAAGTTTTGTTTTCATAGTGCATGTATATTTTACCAGATATATAAAATTAGCACCCTTTGGGTGATAAAAAGAACAATATCGTTAATTCGGGTGCAATTTAAGTTCAAATCAACGACTCGCGAAGAGCAAAATGTGCAACAACCATTGTATGGCTAATATTTTTCTTCTATACTATTACCATGGCGGTTTTTGAACGAGCAACTCAGCAAAGTTTTTCACCAAATGGTAAGGATGAGTATTTTTATTGGGTGGCGGGAGATGAAAAAAATGAGCCAATGCTTTTTATCGCTGGTTTTACCGGTACCCACTCAGAGCTTCTGGAAATGACCGTACCTTTTCGAGACCGATATTTTGTCGTGGTACCTGATTTACCAGGGTGGGGAAGGTCTGCAGCTCTCCATAACCGAATGACGTTGAGTGCTTACGCAAAGCATCTTTATATGATGCTCAAGAGCCGAAATATCAAGAAACTTCAGGTCGTCGGACACTGCATGGGCGGGGTCGTGGCGATCGAGTTTGCTCATCTTTTTTCGGAGATGGTCGACCATCTTTTTCTGGTGAGTGTGCCGTATGAGGAGGGGAGGATGCCTCATCATATCCTCCTTGAGCTTCTTCATCTCAGTAAAAAGGTACCGTTCCGGTACCGTTTCCTCTTTTATTTATGGCGCAATCGTTACACGAGCTTTTTACTATCTTTATTTATCATTCGGCACCGGACGTTTAGAAGAGTCTGGAATATGGACTTGTACTACTTCGGCACCCGTCAACATGAGCATGAAAGAAATGTAGAGGAAAACTGGGAGAGCTTGATGGAGTTCAATTATAGGAAAATGAAACGGCTGGCGATGCCGGTTCACCTCATTTATGGCAACGAGGATATGCTGATTCCGCACCACCAGGTTGACAAACTACGTGCACTGCACCCGCAAGCCACGCTCGATTATATCCCTCACTCGGGGCATGTTCCTCCTATTGAATCGCCCGATGGCCTTGCTTCATCCATCTTGAGACATCTTACTTAGTGTAGAGCTGATGTATGAGTTTCTGTTCTGTGCTCTCTAAAGTGGCAGAGACTGTCTCAGAGCTTCAATTTACTAACTTTGAAAAGATTACCGTTCGATGAGAGTAGTGAGAAGTAAGGGGGTCGAACACCCCGGCACAGGTAATAAGGTTAAGATAATAATTATCGGCATTATTGTAAATTTTGGCTACGGGAAATTCAGATACAGGATAGAGCCTTTTATCAAAGACTACATATTTGACCAGTTTCCCCAAATCGTTTAAAACTTCTATTTCATCACCGGGCTCAAGAAGATTGAGATGGTTAAATACGGCAGCGCCTTTCTTAGTATCAAAGTGGCCGGCGATTACTGCACTTCCTTTATCTCCTGGTCGTGCGCCGTATTTATACCAACTCACATCAATTCCATTTTCCGGAACTTCCATAAGACCCTCAGCGTCAAGCCCGGCAACAACGATCCCCGTATCGAGACTAATTTTAGGAATCACGAGTCGCGATGGAGTGAAAGCCACCGTTGGAGTAGGTGTTACCGTTTGAACGGCGCTTTTTACCATGATTGGTGCCTGCTGCTGACGAGCAAAGAACACACTCCCCACGAGGGAAAATAAGATTCCGATGATGAGAAGAATATGTGTCATAAGACATCGGTAAACTACTCATCCTTTCACACCTTATTTTCCGGCCCAGCCGCCTCCGGTATTAGGAGCGCCTGATGGATTTTGCTGTTGGGTGGTTGTAGGCGTTGGTGTAGGAGTAGTAGTTTGTGCGTATGAAACTGCTCCTGCAAATAGTGCCGCTGTTAAGATGAGAGCGCCAAGATAAGAAATGACGCCAGTCTTTATTATATTCATAAGCTCACCCCCTTTCGTAAGAATTAACTGTTAACTAACATTTTCTTACAATCAGGATAGCGGGAGCGCGTATAGATAAGGTAATAGGTTGGTAAAAGTGTAGTAACAATAGATGGGTTGACTAGTTCATTTTTTGAGTATAGACGACGATCCGATCTGAGTATCGTTTCGTATTTTGGTCAAAGGCCCCTGTGCAAGTGATGAGGTTGAGAAACGAGCCTCCCGTTTTCCCAAAAACCTCATTAATGGGAAAAGAGGTATAGGGGTGAACTTTAATTGAGGTGACACGAAACTTAGTCTGACGTCCTTTTATGTCTATTACTTCAACTACATCATCCGGTTGAAGAGAAGAGATCCGGTAAAAGATCGCTGGGCCAACTGCCGTATCAAGGTGTCCTGCGATAACTGCGCTCCCTGTTTCTCCCGGGCGGGTCCCAAGGCTGTACCACCCGACATTCCACTCATTTTTCGGCACGTCCATCGCCCCATCTTTATCTTGAGCAACAGCTTCAACAGCAGAATCAATTCTGAGTCGGGGGATGAGAAGGCGAGCAGGGAGAGCATATTGGTGAGCAGGAATAAGCTGATGTAACTGGGAAGCTTTGCGAAACAGGAACGGGTTCACAAGGGCACTGACGACAATTCCTGTCAATACTCCGAGAAGGATACTTACCACAAGGATGAGATTTCTCATGATGGGATTCAGGATAGAGCGAAAATATATAGTTGGAGTAAGAAATTGATTGTGGTGTGGTAATGATCTAGGCTGTTTCCGAGAGGGGGAAGATTTGAGAGTGGGGGAGAAAGTGGTCGGTAAGGATAATGCGGGCGAAGTGTTGATATGAAGTTGGCTCACCGGTAACAAAATAGTCGCGAGATCGATTTTTGCTCAACTGGTGTTCGACTTCCGGATGACGCTTCAGGTAGGTTGCCAACTTTTGCGAAACATATTTACCCTCTGCGATTACATGAATTCCAGAGCCAACAAGTTGCTGAATTCGTGAAGTAAACAATCCATAGTGAGTGCAACCAAGAATAAGAGAATCGACAACACCATTATTAAACGGCTCGAGATAGCTATGGAGGAAGCTCTCCAATTCACCGGAATTCCAGTTGCCCGATTCGATAAAAGGCACGAGTAGAGGAGCGGCTATCTGGTGAATCGGACCATGGAAGCCGATATGATTCAGTTCCCGGATAAAACTTTCCGAACGAACCGTTGCTTCAGTGGCGAGTACTCCGACTGATCGATACCCTTCTTCCAAAATAACTTCCGAAGCGGGCCGAATCACTCCGAGGACTTTTATCTCAGGCTCGAGGTGGGGAAGGTACGTCTGCTGGATCCGACGCAAAGCCGCGGCAGTCGCAGTATTACAGGCGAGAATAATAAGAGAACAATCTTTTGAAATAAGTGCCTGAATTCCCTGTAGAGTCAGATCATAAATATCATTAATATTTCGAGATCCATAGGGCACGTGAGCGTTATCACCTAAATAAATATAATCATACTCAGGTAATTCATTGAGAACATCGTTTAAAATGACCAGGCCACCAAGTCCGGAATCAAAAATACCTATACGTGACATAATTATTCAAAAATGTAAACTCCCATGCCAATATCGCTGAAATCATAAACCTCCTTTGAGCTGTGGAGATCGAGCGCGACACAGCCGCCGGTGAGTGGTTTGCCGATAGCACTGTTGGGAGATTGAAGTCGTTTTCCTTCTTCATTAACTCGGTAAGGGAGTTCGTGAATGCCCAGATAAGCATTCACTTTCGGGTCGTAGTAAAAAGCCATCCAGTAAGGCATCCATACCTGGTAGATATCGGAGTATGCGTTCTCTGCTTTATTGAGAATAGTATAATTACCAGGAGGCGTCGGATACTCGAGTCCGGTAGATATAGGATAAGATCTCACGAGTTCGCCCTTCTCAAACAGGAACATTTTTTGCTGAGAGATATCAACTTCAATATATTTTTTTCCTTTGTCGCCGATAGTATTGGGGAGCGCATCGATGTGGCTCACGACCGTATCAGAATCGAGTCCAAGAGTACGAAGATTTAAAAGAGAAATAAGGTCATTTTTTACGACTTGTAGGGGAATTTTTTTATCGAGATTGTTGCTTAAAGCGCCTCCTTTTGCATTGATAAATTGAAGAAATGAGTTGCTGGAAACGGAGAATACAAGGCGATTTTCCTGTGGGATATAAGTAGTAGAGATGAGCTGCTTCAGTTCTCCGGGTGTGATAGTAATCGGGAATGTCTTTTCCCCGTCTTTAATAAGGAAATATATAGAATTCCCAAAAACTTTTGCAAGTTTTTCGTTTACTGTAGAGACTTGATCTTTAATAGCATACGAATATTTTTGCAATTCTGGTTCGATAGTCACATCTCGTTTTCCCATAGTAAAGACTAGTTTCGTTTTGAGATTATCCCGATCGACTTTATACTTTTCCTCCCGTTCGTCATATGAGAGACTTGAAGTTTGCTGGTTGACAATAATACGGTCTTTTGCGTTACTAAAATCGTAGACGGTGTATTGGGTAAACTGATAGAAGTCCTGAGAAAAAGTAAGTGTCGGGATCACTGAGGTTTTAGTAAAGAATGACTTTCCGAAGTTGATGACATTGAGGGGGAAATGAGTACGCTCTTGAGGGAAAAGCGCCTGAATGCTCATGTCGGTGTTAAACTCGACTCCGAGGTGTGCATATCGATACGAGTATGAACGATCTTTTATTTTTACTTTTACCGATTGAGAAAGCAGTTTGTTAAAAATTTTTTTAAGTTCTGAAGTACTTTTCCAGGAAACGTTTTGATCACCAATGTAGGTATTGGGAAAAGTATGTGTATTAATATAGGCGTACGCAATAAAGACGATGAGACCAATGACATACCAAACATAGCGTCTTTTCATGCTCCTATTCAAATGAAAATGAAGAACTGTTAGTTGACCTTTCCGAAATCGGGATTAGGTACAGCTGGTGCGCCAACCGATGGACCGGCCGGTGGTTGAGCAGGCATGTTGTCTACCTTAGATTTCAGATCTGAGAGGAGATCATCTAGTGATTTTTCGTGCTGCTCAGGGGTAATGGGTGGTGCAATTGGCGACTGTACGGGATTTTCCGGGATCGGCGCAGGAGCTGACACTGGTGCCACTGGTTCTGGCTCAATAGCAGGTATTGTTGGCTCTACTACAGGTGCCGGTGGCGCTACTGGTTCCGGCATTATTGGCTCTTCCGGTTCCATCACAGGGGCCGGAGGAGGGGTGGGCGGAGCAATAGGCTGAACTGGTTCTGGTTCGACAGTTGGCATAGGAGCTGGAGGGACAACAGCGGCTGGTTCCTCAGGAGGTTCTATAACAGGAGCGGGAGGAGGAACGAACGCATCTTGTACGGGAGGCAATGGCGGCTGAACTACCTGTTGAACAGGAGGCACAGCAGATGGCGATACCGGGGGCATAGCTACTGGCTGAGGTGAAACAACTGGTTGCGGGGCATCGGAAACTGCGGCAACAGTCAGACCCAGGGTTTCATCGAACTCAGAAGCGGTAAACCCTTTCAAAACTACAATTTGTCCATCATCTTTTTCTATCTTCGTGACCGGAGTACCAGCGAAGTTGTTTGATACAGCAAGCATCTCAGTAAGATAATCTCGATTAGTCTCTAAATTCTTTTCTTCAAACTGAAGACTATGAGTGACTAAATACTCTTTTTCCTGCTTACTGAACTGACAGTCGGAGATAGTATAAACGGTGATTTTCATATTGAATCATTATGGAGAAAATTATTTTTTTTGTCAACAGTAACATCTCAGGCGGTGAGCTTTTTCCAGTCTGAAATGAATTTTTCAAGTCCTTGAGAGAGGAGAGAATCAGGTACATTTTCAATTAAATACTGAGTATAGTCGGGCCGGAACGGAACATGCTGATAGGGGAGTATCCTGAGTCCGGGAGTAGCAACACGATAATGTTCATCGGGAATCCATTGTTCATCATGAATCCACTCAGTTAGAATCTTCAGAGGAACAGTGAGAATATCGGCACCCATAAATATACATGCATAAAAGTGGTCAAGGGTGCGGATCGAAGCAGCCAGTACTTCGACCTGGGACGGCCGTTTGAGTTCGCGGTTGAGCCCTTTGTATTGGCGGAGAATATTTTTCACGAGATCAAGACCATTGATGCCCCGATCATCCCATCGGCCTATAAAAGGAGAAACAAACGATGGGAATTTTGCCTCGCGTACAGCACTGTAAACAGCCCCAGCTTGTATCTGGTCAAAGACAAGCGTCATATTAACTTTCCCTCCTGTCAGAACAAATTCGTGGGCAGCTTTCAAACCTTCCGGAATGACAGGAAATTTCACATAGATATTTCTCCCCCAAGTGGTCATCTCTTCTGCTTGTTTAAGAAGTTGGGAAGCAGGCGTCTCCCAATCGGCATAGACCTCGGCCGAGACAGGTCCGGGGATGAGCCGGCTGATTTCCTGAATAATCTCGTGGTAATAGCCGAGCAAATCTTTCTCCGTGAGACGTTTCCCAGAGGCGATAAGTTTCTGGACTTCCGGATTTTTGGCGATGAGGCTGGGATTGGTGGTTTGGCCATCGACAAAGCCAAGGAGACTGCGAACTTTTTTGGTTTCCTCCGGATCGCCGGAATCAAGGAAAATTTTAGGGAGAGTAATTGCCATAAATGTTAGTATACAGTAGTTAATCTCAGTCTGCCACTTTTGAGGTGACAACTCAGAAATATCCGTTGGCCCAGAAAGCGAAGCTACCAATACCTTTTTGCTGGAGGAACCTCTCTTTTCGTTGGACGGAACTGTTGTTTTCAAACCACACTATGTGATACATAGAAGTCGAATCGACAAAGTCAATCTCGGTTTCTGCACTTTCATCGTCAGTCCGTATCACACAGTTGCTCGATTTGCAGGTGTCGATATACTTTTCCTGAATTTGGAGATCTGTTTGGGATTTAGCCCCTTTGATCGGTTTTTTTGTCTCGTCAACTGTCCAGTCATATCCATACATTCCGAAAATCACAGTAAGTTTTTCCGCAGGGACAGCAGCTAAAAAGTCATCAGCCATTTCCTTCATATCATACCCGTACTTATCATTGCCGCCAAGGGGGAAATTGGGGCCGGGGAGACCGTTCACTTTGTGAAAATCATAGGCCATTACCATCACTTCATCGACCTTTGGTGCGATAGTCTGTAGATCAATGGGTCGCTTCCGGTAGAACGTATCTCCATAGGTGATAAAGGTGAGTGAAAGGTGTTTAGCATGAGCTTCGGTGGCAAAGTCGTGAACGAAGGCAGAGAGCAAATCGGGAGTATCAGTATGGAGATAATCGGTAAACTCAATATCGAGTGCTATCCCGGAAAAGCCGTTGCTTTGGGTCTCATCTATGGTGTCCGATATTATCTTTTCTTGAGCTGTTTTGCTTTTAAGAATGGCTGCGTTTTGTTCAGCGTTCAACATACGCAGGGTGAGCAGACGGGTGGCTGTTGAGGATAGGAGGGGGAGACACTTTTTCAGATTAGTATACCCGTCATCAGTGGTATTAATACCGGAAAGGGAAGGAGTGAGTCCAAAATAGATAGTCCGCTGATATGTAGCAGTGTCACCATCTTTACAGTTCCAGTATGGAACAAAGAGAGTGCTGATACGTATGGAAACCGGAGATGGAGAAGGGAATAGGTTCATTTTCGTGGGGCTTGCCGGGGATGTGGGAACTCGGGAAGCGGATTTATGAACTGTATTTATCCCATGAAAAACGACAATAAGTCCCAAGATAAGTACAAATATGGCTAACAGAGAGTGGAATTTTTTAGCCAGCATGACAAACAGTATATCATTTCTTCTTAGGTGAAGTTTTCCCTTTTAAGACTCCCATCTCCTTTAATTTCCACATAAAAAGAGCTCCTTTTGATTTGGCATTAGAGTCGACAACAAAACGATACGCCGCTTCCAATACGGGGCGGGGGAGGATCTTTGCATATTTGATATAAAGACCCTTATGAGATTCATCGCCGAGTTTTTTGGCGAGGAGACAACCAAAAGCCTGATATTCGCGCGAAATATATCTGTCTTCGAGCGGGTCAAAACGATTCAGAATATCCTTAATGCTGTCCATATCATTAGTATACAAGAGGAAAAGGTGAGTTATATGGCTTCAGCGGCAGCGAGAGTTAGGTAATTAGCTGCATAATAAAGCGCACCCGCTGTCCAGGCCTGGTCGGTGCAACTGACTTGTTCGGTAGAAGGGTGACGAAAACGGGAATAGACTTCGTCTTTTTTGACAAAGAGTTCGACACACGTATCAAATTTTTTAATCCCTTGCACCATGGCTGATAAGACGGTTTTTGCCTCATTTTTATAACCAAACTGGTTAAAGCCGTCCGCGATAAGTCCGGTCACAAACGGCCAGTAGGTATGAGGCCCTCGGTGGTAGCCGATGGGGTCAAAGACACTGCACTCACAACTGTAAGTACGAATCCCTGCTTCTTCATCAAGCATATCCGACATCATCAGACGTTTGACTACAGCTGGAATATACTGGTCATCAATGATTGATTTATCGCCACAGTAAGCCCAGAGCGCGAGCCCGGCGTCACAACTTACTCCTTGTAGTTGATGGTTGTCCTCATCGAGCGCTTCGGCAAAGTAATAATCTGATTTTAAATCGTACATAAGGAATCCGTTCGCGGAACTGTTAAAACGTACCTTGAGGGTGGCTGCTTGTGAAGTGAGGAGGGAGGCGAGCTCAGGATCTTCTTCGGAAAAAATGCGGGCACCATACGAAAGAGCTGACCAACTTAAGGCGTTCACGAAGATATCTTTAATCGGATGAGCGGGAGCAATTCCGTTTTCGTATAAATATGCACCTTCGCTATCCTTCCACGACTGGTTGATGAGTCCGGCCCATTTCCGCTCGGGATGGTATCGATATCCGGCGAGTCCGTCGTATTCAGTAATATTACGTAGACACCAGAGAAGCCCTTTTTTGAGCGCAGTTTTCATCCGGTCATCGAGTGTTATGAGGCCTTTTTCTGATAAACGGGCCACAACAATTATCCAAAGCTGAGTTGAATCGTTGCTGTCCCAGTTTTTCATAACCTGATCGGAGGGGTCAACATACCATGATTTTGCTCCGTGAGTAATATTATCTATGGTGAGGTGATGATAATCGGCTTCGTGCAGACGGATCTCATGAGGAAACTTTCCTGCCTCTTCACCTGTTTGGGGGTTGTCGGCGGTACTCTGCCACTCCATAAGGCGCACCAGTCCGTTTACAGCATTAATCAAAAAGGTCTGGTGGTCTTCTATCCGCTCTGCTTGAGCAATAAGATAAGCGGTAATTGCGGTATCCCGTCCAAAATAACCATGATACAATCCCTCCATGCCAAGGGCGGAAGAGGCATATATGCCATCCGGGGTCACAAGTGACTCGAGGGTTTTGGTTGACAACATCTTTAGTCGAGTTAGCTCATCTGGGCTCATGGGACAATCTAATTAATGAATACGTTTTTACTATATCGAAGTAATTTAAGGGTTGCAATTCAATTTATGTAATAATTTGTTCATCCTCCTTATTTGAGGCTAAGGTATTCTTAATAAACTTGATTGCCCATTTATATATATTCTGTTCTTTTAAAATTCCCCGCATGATCATATTACGTTGAAATTTCTCATGACTCTTCATAGTGAGTGCCTCGTGAAGGGCATCTGCGGATTCATCTACATCATACGGATTGATGAGGAGCGCCTGGGTGAGATCTTTAGCGGCACCGGTGAATTTCGATAGGATAAGCATCCCCTTTTTTGGATTACAGGCAATGACGTACTCTTTGGCTACGAGATTCATTCCGTCATCGAGCGAGGTGACGAGACAGGCGTCGGCTTTGGCGCAATAGGCGAATATTTTTTCGCGGGGAATCGTTTTATTAATAAATGATATCGGCATCCAGTCTTCTTGTGAATATTTCCAGTTAATTTTTTCAATCATGTCGAGCACTTCTCGATAAAATAGTTTGTAGGTGGGAATCTTCTGGCGGGAAAGGGGCGCAATAGAAACGTAGGTAAATTTTCCCTGGTAGCGCGGATATTTTTCTAGAAAGCGGTCGATAATTTTGAGCCGTTCAACGAGTCCTTTCGTGTAGTCAACTCGATCAACCCCAAGGCATAGATATTGATAAGTAATTCCAAAATCCTTTTGAATGGTGTTTTTGGTAATACGTTTTTGCGTATGCATAATATCCTGAATCTCATCTTTTCCCAGCACACGAAACAGCCGATGCATTTCTTCATGTTCATGTCCCTCATGCTCAGCGTGGTAACTTCCATGCCGAGCGATTTTGCCTCCTTTTCTATCGCCTCGGTGGTCGAACGCATCTGTTCTGGCATAGCATCCAATAG
>JAAXWV010000214.1 GCA_013334845.1 Candidatus Roizmanbacteria bacterium
TTGGTTTAACACGAAGCAAAAGTACCTGGGGGTTTTCGATCCGCAGACTGTTCATGATGGGAAAGCAGAAGAGCGGATCCCGATCGAGAAAATGACTGACCTTTATCGGCATGCGGATAGGATCCTGGGGGTGCTTGATGCTTATGATGGGCAGAGCAACGGGAAGTAGTGGGGCGCTGATCAGACCGTGATTCCTTTCGGGGTTAAGGTAAAGATGGTTGCTGTCAAACAAGGCCGTAATTACATGTGTGGCTAAAGAACAGATGGAGATTGTCGAATTGGGCGTGATTCTATTCGTTGCTAAAGGGAAATGACAATGGTCGAATAGAGGGATTAATTCATGTGGGAACGGCTCAACTTTCGTAGAGTTATTCAGCATCATGATCATGGTGTTGTAGTTCTGCTTCTCTATGAGCGCGAAGTGGTGTGGGGCTTGGGGTGAAAAAGTCCACTTATGTTTTGCTCTATCTCCCTAAATCTTCTTACATTACATGAAGCATTTCTAGAGTAGTATATGGTAGGGGCTATTTCTGAACCTCAAGACCTCAGTTATGCCCCATGTTTCGAGCCGTTCACTATAACTCTTTCTGTTCGTTCAGGTCGCTATGCAGCCCGTTCTGCGTAAATCACGTCTTTCGCCGCATTGGTCTGTCACGGCAACATGAACATTAGCAAGTTTCATCAGATCGACTGCCGATACTTCGGTTGCTTGCATTGCACGGATGTGTCCGAAAGCGTGTGGCTGCGATCCAGGAAGCTATGTACATTGCAAGATATGCAATCTATGATGAGACGTGAGGTGGTTGGCGGTGAGGAATGCTTATAGGGAGATCGTGTATGGTCTTCTGTAAATGTTCTATGATGAACCCATAGCCTCTTAAGTCCTCTAGGGGATTTGCGGAAAATCTATCATTGGTTATATACACAGATCGAAAGATGTGTGGTGGTGTAGGAGTGGGAGTACTATATGAAAATTAGATATTGTATTGCGATATGTCAAATAATTATCAAAGATTAAATAATTGGTGGGAAGTGATTTATAACCCCAGATGTGAAGAGTTTGCTGAGGTTAAGAAGGATGATGAATGTCCGTCTGTCAGGGTGTGGCATAAGTTAAGTGTTGATATAGAGGTATTTGCATGCAAAAAAAATAAATATACGAACAGTTATTATGGGAAGATTTTTGATTGTGTTAATTTTTTTGGTGAGCTAAGAGGCGAGAAGAGGATTAAGTTTAATGATTGCGAATTCAAGAAGGTGAGTTTTGCAGGCTCGGTATTTTGCGGTGTGCTCTTTAGGCGTTGTTTATTCGATGAGACAAGTTTTTCTCTCTCTACATTTAATGATTGCGAATTCAGAGATTGTTATTTTAAGCAAATTAGCGCTTCTGGCAATAAAACGATTTTTAGAAATACTTATATTGAATCGGAAAAGTTTTTATCTGACATGTATTTGAATACAGATAAAGAATTGATAGAGCGAAAAGGGAGTAGTTTTTCTTTGCAAAGATCTGAGTGGTATAAGACGAAGTCCGTTTTGGCAAGGCAGATAATGCAAATGCCCCCTGTGGGCAACGATATCAATGTTTTGATCTCATGTGTGGAAATGGCTAGATGTTTAGAGGTTAAGTATGATATGTATAGAACTGTTTATGAAATATGCGATGATAGTGGCGGGTGTAAGAAAAAGTTGTTATTAGTGGCTGAGTTATTGTTTTCGTTAATTGAATATCTTGTTATTAATATTTTTGGTTGGTTGACTGGTTGGGGGTATAAGATAGGGAAGGTTGTTGTAATTGGTGGGTTTATGTTTTTGTTGTTTGCGATTATATATAATAATTATATATATATTGATGATGGTATTTTGAGAAATGTTCTAAGATCTTTTGAGTATGGTTTGCTTTTTGGATACACAAAGTATGACTACAAATGTTTTTCTGAAATTGCTCTGTGGTTGCATTTTTTAAATTCACTTGCTGGGATGTTTTGGTTTTCTGCTTTGATTCCAGTTATTATTAATAAAATGAGTAATGATGATAGGTAGTAATCTTCTTTTATATGGCTCGCTTGCACGTGGCGAGGCTTATCATAAATCAGATGTTGATTTGCTTTCATTAGTTGAGGGCAATTCAAGAAAAGTTATAAATGGTGTGATTAGTCTGTCTTTGTATAATTATAGTAAAATGCGCAAAATGAGTAGTTGTGGCGCTTTATTTGCGTATCATCTTGTTGAAGAGTCATTAGTTCTCAATGATGAGGGAGGGTGCTTGATGAGGAATATATTTGAGGTGTTTCGGAAAAAGGAAAGTTATATGGAGGAAATGTGTTTCTCAAGATATTTGCTTTCTCATATTGAGGCGAGGTATGAAAATTTAAAGACTTATGGTTATGCTAATCTGAGGGTTGGTTGGTGTATGAGGACATTCGTTGCGGCTTTGGGCGCGAATAATAATGAGGTTATGTTTTCTAATAAGAAAATTGCCAAGGAGTTTGGTGCCTCAGTTGCGGAGTATATGAAAGTGAAAAATTCAATTGAGAATAGCGCTGAAATTATTCGCAAGATAAGGTTGTTTATGGATGAACATGTTTTTGGGTGGGAGGAGTATTCGTACGGGAACGATTTGATCATATTTAAAGAACAAGTACTAAAGAAAATGAGTTTTGATGCTTCTTGTGTGATTGATTATGTGTGATGTAAGTGTGAACGATATATTGAAAAAAGATTCTTGATCTATCTAAATAAATTTATTCTATATTTCTGATCACCTATATCACGCGTCCCTCTCAAGCTCATATAGTCCATCTTTATACCGTTGTTCTGATAACATACATAACAACCCCAAGTGTTCAGAAGACCATCTCTCCAGTGATCTTGATCGGCTTGTGGCTCGCGTTTTCGGGCACCAATGAGACGGCACCCTTTTTCACCCGCAATCTCTTCACAGTCTGCTCGTCGTTGATACTCGCTATTACGATATGGTTGTTAAGCGGTTCGATTGCTCGATCGACGATTAGCAGATATCCTTCCAGGATCCCTGCATCCTTCATCCTATCCCCAGATGCTTTGACTGCATAGGTGTCTTTCGTGTGCGAGAACTGATTGGACGTGAGCCCGTGTAACAAGACCACTTGGTTATGGAAAAAAGCTTAAAATCAACAAAGGAGGTTACACGCATGAAAACCAAGCGTTACAGCACAGAACTGA
>JAAXWV010000018.1 GCA_013334845.1 Candidatus Roizmanbacteria bacterium
GTAACCACCCCAAATGAGCACAAAAAGTAAAATCATGGAGGCAAGCGGGGTGAGTATAATCATTACACGGTTGATTATGTCACTGATTGTTATCACTCCTGAAGGATTAACCCAATTACCGGTCAAGGGGCCCTTTATAGATTCACCTCCAATATTCAGTGTCTGAGCGAGTAGTTTGTGCATTAATGGAATTTAAGGCGTACAACTTTTATTACTCCTATTACTATACCATGAATAAATAGGGATAACAGGATGTAAAAGTTTATCCCATAAAGAAACTCATTGAATCGAATAACAAAAACATTGTCAGCTCGCAGTAATTGACTAAAATCAAACTGAAAGATATAGAGCCCTAATCCTACGAATACGAGAACAGGAAGAATAAAAATAATATCTACCATGTCCTGTTTTGAGGAAAACATAGTACTCGATACAACAAAGATAAGATACCCGAGTAAGACATTCAACCAAATATTAGTACTGGGGAACAGATGCGACACTCCAAGGCCCCAAAAGAAAAGGAGGCCTGCTATCACGGGAGCAATACCTACCAAAATCCCCCGGATCACATCTTTTTTTTCATACAATACATGACCGAGGCGAATATAGTTTTTCTCCCATACAGGAAAAATCTTAATTTCACCTACGCGTAACAGTAGTATAGTAGCCATGAGAAAATGAGCCATTTCATGTAAAATAGTTCCTGGTAAAAAAAGAAACGATATGAGGGAAAAAACTACTTGTTCACGCCGGAAGAATATGCGAAAAAAATAAAAAAGTTCCTGAATAGTAACTTTCGATACAAAAAACAAAATAATAACTTGACCAACAAATAATCCTGTATAGATAAGTGAATTGTTCATACTTAATGTGCTGCGCTAGTTGCGGTATTAATGGGCGAAACGCTTGGGAGCATCCCACTGGGAATAACGGTAGGAACGATAACGGTTGGTATTACTGCTGGAGTCACTTCGTATTTTTCCTGAGTTTGCATATTTTTCTGGATGAGAAGAAAAAGCAACATTGCTAAAACAAGAGCTGTTATGATGCCGATGCTAAGTAGAGCAAGTTCTACCCGAGAATCATGTGAAGAGGCGAATTTTTGGTTGTACACCTTGATATCCAGAGCAGTATAGTGTCCTTCCATAGTATTGTTAGTTATTATACAGCCGGAGCTGACATCGCGGGAGCTGATGTCGGCTTAGCTGATGAATCGCCCGATTCAATAAGCTTTGGAGATCCGCAATGGGGGCATATTGACGTTGAATTTGGAACAAAGACAGACGTAAATGTATTACCACATACTGTACATGTATACCGCTTTGTTCCCTCTGTTTTTCGAGGAGTAACGGGTACCATTTCTGTATGTTCAACATTAAAAACAAAGTCCTCACCGTCAAAATCGACTTGAACGGTATCACTGGGATTCAACTTTCCGTCAATAATAAGAGCGGAAATCGGATTTTCAATCAATTTCTGAATAGCTCTACGTAAGGGGCGAGCACCAAATATCGGATCAAATCCAGCGCGAGCTACTTCTTTCATCGCTGTTTCAGTACAACTGAAACCCATCTCCTGCTCTTCTAATAACTTCCCCACACTTTTAAGATTAAGTTCAACGATCTTTGTCATATGCTCAAACCGAAGCGGCTCAAATACAATTACTTCGTCAAACCGATTAATGAGCTCCGGACGGAAAAATTTGCGCAGTTCATTAAGGAGTTTGCTACGCAAATCATCGTATTTTTTTTTCTCGGATTCCTGGTCAACCGCTGCCTTTTCTGCAGTCTCCTGAGTGAAAAACTCAGAGCCGAAGTAATCTTTAAGAACAATCCTATTCCAAACAGTGCTCTCTGGTTCGCGAAGATAGACATACTCTCCTGCGATAATAATCTCTTTCCCCAATGGAGTAAACGTATGTACATCCCAGCGCCCAATAGGAAGCTGATTAGGTGAGGTCTGTCCGGCAAAATAATCTTTCAGGAGTCCAGTTTCCCACTGGCCAGTATCAGACGCGCGACGCCAGAATCGCTCCCCATAGGTAACAATTTCTTGTTTTTGAGGGGTGAATGCGTGGGTTTTCAAAGATGCAACAGGGAGGTTTTCCTCTTTCAAGCCGAAGGTGGCGTTTGACACTGTTCCCTTTTTAAAATACTCGACGAGCGAGAGTGATCGCCACGCTTTACTACCTGCAGGGCGTAGGATCAACATATCGTCTTTAGAGATCATTTCAACACCTTCCGGAGTAACCGAAAATGTGTCGCAACCATTGGTGGGGAATGCTTGTTTTGTATCGGGCTCCCCTTCTTTTCGTCCAGAATCATCGAAGGTCTGTCCGGCAAAATAATCTAGAAGCATGCGTGAATGCCAGGCTGTATCCTGACCGGTAGAGTTGCGTTCAAAATATTTGGCGCCGATGATAAGAATCTCTTTTCCGTCTTTAGAAACCGCATAACTCGATACTAACGCCGATTCCTCAAACTCCCCATTACTATTATGTTTTATAAGTTCATCCTGTATGAGTTGGCTGCCTAGATTGGAAGTACAGATAATGACCGTATTTTTGAACGAAATGACACGACCTTTGTTGTCTGTAAGTCGACCGTCATCGAGCATCTGAAGGAGAATATTGAAGATATCCGGATGTGCTTTTTCCACCTCATCAAATAAGACTACTGAGTAGGGTTTACGTCGCACCGCTTCGGTGAGTTTACCGCCTTCTTCGTACCCTACGTAGCCGGGAGGAGCTCCAAGAAGTTTAGCAACCTCATGTTTCTCCATATACTCGGTCATATCAAATCGGATCATCGCCTCCTCCTGACCAAAGAGTACATCAGCAAGCGTTTTGGCTAACTCTGTTTTACCGACGCCGGTCGGCCCGGCAAAAATAAAGCTACCAATTGGGCGTCCAGCTGATTTGAGCCCGGCTCGCCCTCTTTTTATCGCCTGTGCAACAGCAGACACAGCTACATCCTGTCCGATAAGGCGCTTATGCATAATCTCTTCTAGACTGCTCAACTTTGAAGTTTCTGAGTTGCTGATTTTGTTGACGGGAATCCCTGTCCACTGAGAAACAATGTCTTTTATAATATCCTCGGTGACAGTGGTGGTTGTCTGGGCTTTTTTAATATTAAACTGTTCTTTCTTACCATTAAGTTCCGCTTGAATGTCATCAATTTTTGAGCGAGTAATACGAGCTCTCACTTTGTCTCCTGCTTTTTCTGCTTCTACGGCTTCCTGATTCAACTGGGAAATTCGCTCTTCTATGGAACGTATCTCCTCCGGTAACGATAATAAGGGGAGACGGACTGCCGATGCTGCCTCATCTATAAGATCAACGGCTTTGTCGGGAAGGAACCGGTCACCCACATAGCGTTTGGAGAGTTTAACTGCGACCTCAACAATATCATCAGGAATCTTCACTTTATGAAAGGCCTCATACTTTTCACGGAGTGTTTTAACCATCTTAATTGCCTGTTCTTCTGTCGGTTCAGGAACTAATACTTGTTGAAACCGACGCTCGAGAGCAGGGTCTTTTTCGATATATTTTCGATATTCGGTAAGGGTTGTCGCGCCCACAAGCTGTAACTCCCCTCGCGCAAGAGCCGGCTTGAGAAAATTGGAAGCATCAAGAGTGCCATCACCAGATGAACCTGCTCCCACGATATTATGAAACTCATCAATAAATAAAATGACTTTTCCCTGAGCACTTTTTACTTCTTCAATCAAATTTTTCATGCGTTCCTCAAACTCTCCTCTATGCGATGTGCCTGCAAGCATGCTCATCAGGTCGAGCTCAAGAATTCGCTTGTCGAGCAGGGATTCAGGCACCTGTTTGGCCACTATTTTTTGAGCTAAACCTTCTACAACAGCTGTTTTACCCACACCAGGCTCTCCCACAAGCGCTGGATTATTCTTTGTTCGACGAGAAAGGATATGGATTAACCGCTCGATCACATCTGACCGTTCCACCACTGGATCCAAAAGACCCTGCGACGCTTTTTCCGTGAGATCAATGGTGAACTGCTCAAGCATACTCTTCTTTTTTTCTGTCTCCTTTTGATCCTCCATCAATCCCTCTTTTCTGCCGATGATTTTTTTATTCAATTCCTCCTTTTTTATACCCAACTTTACCAGTACGCGTGCTGCCACGCCCTCGCCTTCATCGTACAAAGCCAATAATAAATGTT
The DNA here is from genome assembly GCA_013334845.1 of Candidatus Roizmanbacteria bacterium. Lineage (GTDB taxonomy): Bacteria > Patescibacteriota > Microgenomatia > UBA1406 > GWC2-37-13 > JAAXWV01. The sequence continues at coordinate 4,191 of JAAXWV010000018.1, forward strand.
CAGGTGAAATAAATTCAAAACCCAGTTTGCGTGCTATAACGAGTGAGCTATCTACTACGTGTTTGAGACGGGGAGAAATTTGGGGAGTCGCTGAACTTTTTTCCATCTTATAAATCTTATTAAGTTCTTCATCAATCGTCTGTGGTTGCACCTTAAACTCTGTGAGGAGCGTATATATCTCGCCATCTGAGAGTAATCCATGCAGTAAATGCTCTGTATCAACATAGGTATTGTGAAGTTCTTTTGCTTTTGTATTGGCAGACATAAATACCCTATTTGCCCGTTGGGTCAGATGCGTCATAACATCAATATCATTACGTTTCTGGTTTGAGATATTGGAATTGAGTAGCCCGGCTGCTGTTTTAATATCAGGAACTTTCGGTTTACTGGAAGCGGATGGCGGGGCGGGCTCCGTTTTTTTAGCAACAGGAACTGCAACAGGTGTAGGTTGAGGCACTTTTATACCGCTTGCAGCCATTTGTACTGTACTGTCCGGTGGAGACGCTACTTGAGGAGCAGATGCTGCAGCAACCGCTGCTTCACGAGCCTGAGGATCGTAAAAAGGCGGCTGAGGTATAGATGTCTGTGGTGCCGCGACGACATTCGGATTTGCATTTGCTGGTACTTTTTTTATAAAATCAAAAAAACCTGACATAGATTTATTATGAAGAAACGCCATCTGTTTGTCAATGAACAATAGCCATGATACCTAAAAAAGTCGTTATCATTTTAGTCGGCGTGCTTGCCCTCCTCATGTTTTTGGTATGGCTGGTAACAAACAGAGGAAGTCTTCCATTTGGGAACAACATTTCGCGGAAGCCGGTAGACACGAAATATGGGAGTGGATCAAATACTGATATTAATTTTAATAAACCAACGGCACTTCCTACTGCGCTTGTAACTCCCATGTCTCAGGCACAACTGGATGCCGCAGTTCAGGCAGTGAAAAAGAAGCTTCCGGTGAATACTGCCGACTTTGCTATCATCTATTCAACCTCGGCACAGAAATTCATCATACAAAAAAAGTCTGTTATAGCTGATACTAAAATCCGGGAATGGGCAAAACAAAATAAAGTAGAGAGTTTACTCACCAATCCGAATGTTTTTTCGTATGTGGACAGTACCCCTGTACCGCTGAGTTCTGATGCACAAACAGGGCTCGCCACTGTTCAGAAAATGCTCCCCTATGAAACCGCTGATTTCCGGGTGGAATACAATAGCACCCTCAATCAGGTAGTTGTCATCAGTAAAACATCCCAGGGAAAGGCACTTGCTGATCAATGGCTCAAGAATAATGGAACCAGCTTGCTCATTTCAGAGAAAGTCGTAGTCTATGTTGATAAGAAGCAGTCCGTTAATCCAACCACTTCCGATAATGGAAGCAGCAGTAGTAATCAGGGCGGCGGCAGTGGCAACAATAACACAGGGATTAATACAGGGAATGATGCAAGTAATGGTAGTAGCGGCAGTAATGATTTGAGTTCCAGTGGAACAGCATACCCCACTCCCACCCTTACCGATCGGGAGTATGTTGGCAACGTAATTGGTTCCATTCTAGACTTGGGTTCAAACCCAAATACTACCCCAGTACCATTTACTCAGATAACCCCTTATGTTATAAAGGATCCTCAATCTTACGAGGAGGCAGTTGCACCATTAAGCGATGTCGTAAATTTTGTTGCTGGCATCGTATACCCATCTAGCAATGAAGCATCTAATAGCAATGGTGGCGACAATACATCAGACAATATCACTCCATTCGTCAGCTATACTAATCCAAACCCATCAATCACACCGATCAAAACGTACGACCAAATGTGTGGTAATATCGATAAACTATTTGGTCAATATAACTTTACTCAACAACAAAAAGATGAATTACGGAAATTCTGTAATTCCGTAGCTCCAACTGCTACTGTCTCAAACACTCAAAATGGAAGTGTCACTGATCTAGGACAATCATCATCCGGCCCTGTCATCGCCGCTTCTGATGTGTATGGTATTGTAGCTAATATAAGAAACAATTGCCACGGCGAGGGAGTAACGGGTAGAGTAAGAGATAGTAATATTAGTTGCTTAAATGGGACCACCAACAGCAGTTTGGCAATCAATAAGTGGAAAGAGTCCGCCAGCAAATATACTTATCTACAGTGCGTAGGTTTTGTATACGGAATTGAGGCAGCTATCAGCGGTGTTGATATGTTCTGTTCTGGCATAGGTCCAGCAGTTTTTTCTACCACATGTCCACAGTCAGGAAAGTTTACTTTCATTCCATATACAAGCTCTACAGCAAACTTGCACGTGGGTGATGCAGTACTGTGGAGATACGCAGATGTAGGACATATAGCTTATGTCACTAAAATTTTCGATAATAATAACTTTGAAGTAGCTGAGGCAAACAACTCTCCTGGCGTTGTGCGGATGTTTAATAAAACCATCGATAATCCCGACATTATAGGATGGGTAAGACTGAAATAATTACTATTTTAAAATATGAAAAAAATACACTTAATTGCAGGAGGAATCAGTATTTTATTAATACTTATTTTGATAGTTATTACTATAATCCAACAAACTCAACAACACAAATCCACTTCTCAACAAGAAGGGCCCTCAGCCACACCTATTATTATACCTACTGCCCTACTAAGCCCAACCACTGATCTAAATCCTCTTAAAGTACTAAGTTCGGTACCCCAAGATAATGCAATTAATGTACCAAACAATTTCACTGCTATTACGATGACTTTTAACAAACTATTTAATCTCTCCGATTTTTCAATTAAAATTATCCCATCTATTAAATATAGTGCTTCTGATTCCGATAAAAAGTTAACCCTAAAATTAATAGAGCCTTTAAAATCGAGTACCCAATATATAGTTCGAATTAATTTTAAAAGTCCACATTCTATTCCTTACATTTTTTCTTTTACGACAATAGGGCCCACTCCCACACTTGTACCTGACACAAGCTCCCAAGAGGCTGCTCAGGAAGAAGACCAATTCCAATTAAAGTACCACCCCGATGTATATGTCTCCAACCAAGTGCCCTACGAAACAAATGATTTTAAAATCACTACTGAATTTAAGTCATCACCGCGCGGGCACTTTGCCTTCACCGTCTTGTTAAAAAATACTGATATGGAGAAATCAAAAGTCGCTCTGTTTACTTGGCTCAAATCACTAGGATTACAAGATATTGACATAAAATCGTTAGATATCATCTATCAATGACAATGCGACTGTTATTCTCACTAGCACTTTTAGTTGTGGTTTATTTGCAGCTTATAGCTCCGCGAATTTCCTTTGCTGCTTTCGACACTTGTGCGACTATAACAAATGTCGGTGCTTCTAATTCGACAGTTGAATCAAGCAAAGTATTTAATTGTAATGTGGGTGTGACGAGCGACTATGCTGGGTCAAAGAGTGTCGCTTGTGGAATCAGTTTTGACGGAGGGTGGCCTCTCGATTTTTGCCCCTCAGATGCTTTTTTTGGTGGTTGGAGCGGAAGCACTGCCTCATTTAACTGTGTCATTCCCAATACAAACGTATCAGCTAAAAAAGTAGAGCTCGTCGGCTACGATTTTCGTAGCTCTTGTGGCCCCTCAACAGGGAAACGTATTCTATTAAATCTCAAGCAAACGTCTGTTAACGCGGTAACCACTCCCTCAAGCTCCTCAGGCAATGATTTTAAATTTACTACACAATCTGTTAATTCCACGCCACTTTCAAGCGATCCTGCTGAACAAATGGAGTATGTCCGAACTATTCTTGGCAGCATATTAAACCTTGCAACTGGCAATCCGTCAGGAGGAGGTTCAAGTAGCGCAGATTCACCAACCGTGAACCGCTCATCTGATCGCGGGGTTACGGTCACCGCTCAAGCGCAGGTAGGAAGCTGTCCAGCTTCGTCCGAAGAAATTTTAGTTCCCAATGCAAAGCGTGCCCATTCTTCTCTCGAAAATATATGTATTAAACCGTCAATGCTGGTGATGCACTGGGTAGCCGCGTGGCAAACTCCAGAGATTACCCTGGGATCGCTTGAATCAGATGAATATGGTTGTCAATTTATTACCGACCACAACGAAATACTACAAACTATGGGCTTCTATAAAAGCGTCGTGCAACGACCCGCTTGTGTGGCTGGTTACAATGACTACAATATTTCAAACGAAATAGAAGGAACTGATTTTGACAACGTATATAACAGCCCTTCCAATCCTCATTATACGCAGCTCAAAGCCTCAACTGAAAAAGCACTTCAATCAGCTTGCTGGGCTATGAAACAATACAATATCTGTCCTAATCAAGTGTATGGCCATCTTGAACTCAATCCTCTCTCTAAAGCGGATCCCGGAGCAGAATATATAAAATACATTCGTTCCCGCTTAAAGTCTGAGTGTGATATGGGTAATGCCTGTATAAATTCTAATATTTTCAATACCACTCAAGGCTCTAATGCCGACGGTAAGGCTCAAGCTTTGCGAGCATTCAATTCCTGTAAGAATATTACAACACAAACATCAATACAGGTAAAATCTACTATGTCCGCCAACAAAATTAACCAGATATTGTCTCAATACGGGTCGGCCGCGACAGGCTTAGGTGAGCAAATTTATGCACTAGGTATTAAATACAATATAAATCCTGCTTTTGTATTGGGCATCTATCTTCATGAGTCAACGATGGGGAAGTATGGTGCTGCAACACATACTCTCAACGTAGGCAACATCCGGTGCGTTGCCGGTTATACATGTTCAGGAGACTGGATACAGTTCTCGAGTTGGATCGATGGTTTTGAGGGTGTTTTCGAGCATTTAGCAGATCTTTATATTAAAGGTTGGGGTCTATCGCTAGTGGAAACCATTATTCCTATTTGGGCTCCTGTAGAAGACCGTAACGACCCCTGTGCCTACATAGAGCAAATATTACAAAAAATTAACGAGTGGCATGATATCAATTAAATAATTCAATGAAATTTAAAATTACTATCTTTATTTTAATTATTGTACTTGTTACTGTAATGACTGTTGTTTTATTGCTTCAACAAATCCGGGGGAAAACCAGCTCTCTGGAGACAAACAATCCAATACGCCTGGCGCCCACCTCTTTGCCCTCAAAAGCTGACCCAGCTAAAGAGACCATTTCGCCAGTACCGACAGCTCAGTACCTCCAATATCTGAAAGAGCACCACGGAACAACTGATACTTCTACCAGCCCCCTCATTGAAAGTGCCGAATTACAAAAATTAGAGGGATTTATGAATGTCGATTTGCAACTCCTTCCTGCCTATTCTTATGAACGTTCAAAGAATAATGAGAAATTCTCTCCGTCTCAAACATACTCAGCAAAGACGCAAAACAACAACCTGATAGTGACCAATATAAAAACTAAAACAACCTTTATTATTAAACCCGATGCACCCGTCGAGTCACTCGCCTTTTCCTGGTTAAAAGACGATGCTTTGCTCCTGTCTGAAAAACGATCTGACGAGCTGAAGGTTGACATGCTATATTATGTTGAAGTTCCCTCTGGACATAAAACGTTTATGACGGGCAGCTTTCCAGTAGCAGCACGGTTTGCTTCTGAGGCTGGTCCCAAGGTCTATAAAAATAGTAGTGGCTCCATTGAACTAGCACTCTTTCTTGACAATAACGGACAGCTTTGGGCACTTACCATAAAATACCGATGAGATACCCATTTGTCATTTGACATACACCCTTAAATTTCATTAGAATGATTTCATGATTTTTCTCCTTAAGATATATCTTGATTACGCAAAAAAAGCATTGATTATGTTTTTTGTGTTTGCTGCCATAATTGCTCTCTTTCTCCATTTTTTTTCGAATAACGCAACTAATACTTCTGTATCGTTTGAGAATCAAATTCTAAGAGACAGGCAAAGAATATATGCAAATATTAATAACCCAGAATATCAAAAAACTCCGATAGGAAAAGTAAGTCTACAGTTATATCGAACATTTAACTGCGCCGTAATTGGCGAAGCTTGTACAGATAATCCTGATGACGGTGATAAAAATCGCACTCACAGTCTCTCAGCATCGGCAGTGAATCTCATGCTCGCTCCCTATCAAAATCCTCCTGCTTCGGGAATAGGCTGGACTTATGAGTCATTAGCAAATGCTGGATTTGCTCCGTCTACGTATGCGGCTTCAGGACTGGGATTCACCATTATTAGGCCGTATATGAACATCTGGAAAGCCCTTCGTGATTCCTCGTATTTATTATTAGTTCTGGTAATAGTTTCTATCGGGTTTCTTATCATGTTTCGGTTCAAGATTAATCCACAAACAGTCATAAAGATTGAAAATGCGCTCCCTAAGATAGTTATCACGCTTATCGCAATTACCTTTTCGTTTGCTATCGCCGGATTTATGATTGATCTGATGTATTTAATCATAGCACTTATCGTATCTATACTTGTCCACCCGGATAATTTCAATGATACCCTAGCCTATTACTATACCGCGAATCCTACTACAACGCTCTCACTGTTGCAGTCGGGTCAATCAATTTTTAATATCCAGTCACTTTTTTTCACCATTCCCAACAATCTCATTGGTATCGTGGGTAAAGAGTTTGATACTCTCCTGCGTGCTATCACAGGAGGTCTTTCTGTAGCCTTTCTTACTCCCACCATAGCTGGCTACATTCCCTTTATTTCCAAATTATTGCCAAAACTTGCTACTCAACCAGCCGGCTTGGGATTTACGTGGGATACCATACAATCAGCAGCCGGAATAGGAGGGATTCTTATTTTTTCAACACTGTCATTCTTTTTAGGATCTTTGGTGTTTCCGAACCTCATTATAGGAGTACTCGTGTTTTTAACAACTATTTTCCTCATGTTCAGAATCTTTTTTATGTTACTGAGCTCCTACTTGAAAATAGTTATCTTTATCGTGGTCGCTCCTTTATATCTTAGTCTTAACGCAATCCCCGGACGTAACACCCTTACTAGTTGGCTTAAAAATTTATTCGTAGAGATAATGACATTCCCAATCGTAGTAGGAATTTTTGTCCTTGGAGGAATGATTACCAAACTTCCGGCTGCTCAATCCAACGGTATACTGACACCCCCATTTATGATTGGATTAGATCCAGACAAGCTCTCTTTTCTTCTCGGACTCATGATTCTTTTTAGTTTGCCCGAACTGGTAAAATTGTCGAAGCAACTCCTCTTGCCCAAACCTTCGCCGTTGCCTGAGCTTGGTCTTGGAGGTCTGTTTGGAGGAGCAACGACTGGTTTGGACGCTGGCATGGGGACCTTCCAGAAATATGCTACTTTCGCTTCTTACACATCGTTTGGCTCAAACTTAATGTCTAAGATTGGAGTAAATATCGCCGGTGGTAAACCAACAGGTCCCAAAAAACCTTGAGCTATATAAAAACAATATATAATTAACGTAATCCCCGCCCTAAAGGGCGGAGATTTTACTCCTACGTCATGATTTGTTCTGGGTTTGTATGTAGGCTTTGATTACACTTTCATTCACGTGACCCACACTTTCGGCAAAGTACCCATCACACCAGAAACTATCACCCCACAGAAATTCTTCCAATTCAGGAAATTCTTTGCGGATAACGTAGCTTGTCCCTCCCTTGAGTATTTGCATAACTTCAGCAATACTTTCTTTTGGATTGGTTTGAATTAGCAAATGTACATGGTCTTTCTGTATGCTTAATTCGTGAATTTCCCAATCATTCACCTCGGCTGCCTGCTCAAACAATCTCTGCAATCGTTTTACTACTTCTCCTACCAATACCCTCCTTCGGTACTTCGGACACCATACGAGATGAGTCATCAGTCGGTGTTTTGTTGAGGATCCTGTTCTATATTCCACGAACAAATCATGACATTTTCACCTCCACAAAGCAAGACTAAGTCTCGCTTTGTTCCGGGCAGGCATTCATCCCCAGCCTTAAAAGGCTTGGGGATTTCTGCCAAGGGTATTAAACATCTTCTTCTCCTTAACCATGACAACAGTCAACTTCTCCAACTGTCATCCACCTAGATTTGGTATCTAATAGTTGTTTGAAAATTTTACCTTCCCATACACTTCTAACGCCGAAAGCACTTGTAATGTGTTTTATTACGAAGAGCAATAACCTCTAAAGAATAAGCGGTAAATCTCATTCACTATTATCATTGAAAACAACCTATCTATATACCTTGGAGAAAACGATATTACGGAGTCACAACCACCCTTCCCCTTCCATAGTT
>JAAXWV010000215.1 GCA_013334845.1 Candidatus Roizmanbacteria bacterium
ATCCTCTGAAACGAGCAAGTCTTGCCGCCAGCTCCCGAAGCCCAAGAAGTCTCATCAGCCAGCGCTGCCAGGAGGAAAAGGGATAGGCGTAGGTCTGAGGTGTCCCATCGGGATATACCAAAGGCAAACCGCACACTGCAATATTCCGGTTCTTCTCCATCGCAGCCAACGCAGGCGAAACGCTGTCGGCAAGCAACCAGGCATCCTGGTTCAGTAGCACATAATAACGAGCGGAAAATGTATTAAAAGCTATATTATTCGCGCGTCCAAAACCTATATTCCTATCAAGGAAAACCACGTGCAGTCCTTCAACTGTCTTCTGGAGGTCATTGAGAATTGCCATCGTTCCGTCCGATGAGGCGTTATCCACAACAACAATCAAGGAAGAGCACATTGAATCAGCAAAGTGCGTGCAAATCGAGTCGATACAACTCCTGATGTGTTGAGCTGAATTGTATGTTACCACAACAAAGACAATATCAAACTGGTTTCCACTGCCCATAGCACCTCTCCACAAAAGCGTTACAGACTTCTTTAATGAATATTTCTTCTTCGGCAGGGATGTGCCCGTACCACGAGGAATCGAGCTTTGATAAACACATGCAATTGATTCCCCTGTGGTGTAACAGCCTTCTCAAACATTAATCAGCTACTCATTAACAGTCTCAAAATAGCATAGAAATTTTAGCGGAGTTGCTTTGTCATCATATTACCAGAATTCACCAAGAATGATCTTTTTCATAATTCATCTCTATAAGCAAATCACCTGCTACAGTTTTAAATTGCACCTTCAGTTCATCATCGAACTGCTTCTTCCAGTTGTTGATTTTACCACTTCGATATGTTTGTGTTTTGGATGAGCGACAATTATTCGCAATATATTCAAGCAAGCTATCATTTATCTTGATGCCCAAGAATTCATACAATTCTCTGATTGCAGCCCTTTGCCTATAATCGTCACCGCCGCCAGCATTACCAACCATATCCTCAAATTTAACACAATGTACTTTTGGGTTAACCCAACCAGCAAATCTGTTAATTTGCTGGTTGATTGGGCGTATGACATCGTCTCCCAGAATCAATGCTGTAAGCATTTCTTTCTCGCTGCTCATTTTCATGAGGTGTTCTCGGTATCCATGGCCCTTTTTCTTTAGAATATAATGCATATCAGATATAACAATATCTCTTGGATCTCTAGTAATGAAGACGATTTTGTGATGCACCTTATTTATTATATAATTTTCAAAACTTTCATCATAATCAATATGAGACGATATGATTTCACCATATTTTGACTTATTAAATATCTTGTCCCAGTTCGACCAATAATCTTTATTCCTTTGTCCTAAAGTAGGCATAATCCTTCTATATAGCATTGGGTGCAGGATCAGCACTCGTTGCAATAAGTTTGTCCCGCTTTTAGGGATGCTAACTGTCAATATCTTTGGCAAATCGCCTCGATCTATAAACAGGCGATTCCATATTTTTACTGGTGAAAATCCAAATCTTTCAACATCATACACATAATTAACAAGCTTTTTCATGTTTATTCCTTATCTTCAAATTTCATGAGATCCTGTTTGGATATCCAACCGCTTTTGCGGCCCAGAGTCAGTTCCAATCTACGAATGTCATCTATATAGCTCGTCAATAAGAGAGAACGAATATCATCAGATAATTTTGGTTTATCCGCGACATTCCAGTCTTTTATCAGTTTTCGTCCTATTCTACCGATGCCTTGAGGAATAATTCTCCTCAAAAAATACGTAAGGGAGTTCGGTGCAATAAGCTTCGCCAGCAATGCTGACTTTGGGTGCCCTGAACGGTTAACATCATAAACGGGCTCAAATCTGAACTCTCCATCAATACCGGAAAACAAGCAAATCTCGTGCAGAATACCTTGCGGATCGCTCAAGAATTCTTCAAAAAAAACAACCTTGACATTATCTCTACCAAAAACTTTAAAAAAATGATCTATTGCATCTGCAAAAAATCCACTACGTTTATATAACCACATATCTGAATATCGAGCAACCTCGCGCTCATCCTCTTTTGCAAGCGCATCCTCAAACCCGAGTTTTTCACGCCCTTCACCTACCAAGTGCATATATTGAGAAAATGCCTTTTCCACCGGATTGCGCAAAATAAAAACAATTTTCACCTCTCCGAGATGTGTTTTGATCATATCAGCAGATTCGTAATGATACAGATAGGAAGGTGAAATATCAATAGCTATCTTTCCACCATTGCAATGATTGAAAAATGACATATATTCGTCAAAAGTATTTGGAATTTCAGCAAGCACATAGCGGTCTCCGGGACCTCTTGACGTTTGTTCAAGGCAAATCCGTGAAAAAAAGTGTAGCTCCTTCTTAGCAGACAGGCAAATGTCGGGATGCTGACGAAGATAATAAAACAAAGCAGTGGTTCCGCTTTTTGATGCCCCTCCGACTATCAATCTGGGTTTTATATTGCTCATAGGCTATTTTTGCATCCTGAAAGATGTATCTTTCTTATCTGAATTGAGCCGCCAATACTGTTTCAAAATAGTCAAGCGTTCAGTGTCCTCACTTCTGATCCATTCTCCTTTACCAGCAGGACCTACTACTTCAGGACTTCGAAATGGAATTCCATAAGAAAAATACATCCATGACCATTTGTTTTTTTCAAAAAAATTCAGCATATCCTCCATCCAATCTCGAGCGCCCTTTCCCTCCGTGTGATAGGGCAACCCAAAACCAACAACAATGATATTTGCATTATGTTTCTTAGCAAAATTCTGAACAGGAAGCATTTTTTCCATGAGACGGCCACGTTCCTTTTCACTGATATAGTTAACTATGGGTCTGCCTTTTTTCCCTGAGTTGGCGAACGCACTTGGGATGTATGGATTAAAAGAATAAACAGAGTTACGCACATTAACAGGATGCATCCAATTATAATTGTCTGCGAAACCCCACATACCCACCCCAGATATCACCACATACTTTTCCGGATCAATCTGGTTGATTGCACGACCAACTGTTTCCACTAGCTTAAAGTAGTTCTTGGGTGTATCCCGCCATCTATCAGGAAAGGTCCAAGCACGCGAACGCATCATCAAGTGATCCAGTTTAGAGCCATAACGTTTAACCACT